>JAEEML010000130.1 GCA_016283195.1 Deltaproteobacteria bacterium
AAATCACCGGCCAGGTAAACATTAGCCGCTCCGGTGTTAACATAATGCACAGTAAAGGTTTTATCCTGAAATTCCTCCGGCTGATGCATTTCACTCTTTGCCCAGCAAAGACCGGTATTTTTGTCGCAAGTTTCATCGCTGTTGCAATCCGCAGCACCGGTGCAGGGGGAAACTTCGCAGGAATTAACGCCATTAGCGCAAATATAAGCGGTGGTGCAGCCTTTGGCATCGGTAATAGCGTCACCCACACACCAGGTACAAGAGGAAATATCAGGGCAATCTTTAGGGCCGATATTTTTTTGGCAATAGCCGGCTACACAAAGCTCGTCCGCTTTACATTTTGTAGTGCAATTACCGCAAAAATCGTGGTCATTTAAAGTATTTACACATTGCGTGCCGCACTGGGTAAAAGGCGCATCACAAGAGGCTACGCAATGGCCGGCGGTACAAAATTCGTCTTTTTCACAGGTATGCCCACACTTGCCGCAATTTTCGCGAGCACTATTTAAATTTACGCATTTGTCGCCACATGGCGTTAGGCCGGAAATACAATTTAATTCTTCATGCTCATTTTTGCAGGCTGAAAGGGCTAAAACAATAGCACTTAAACAAAGCCATTTTTTCATCATTTTTCAACTCCAGATTACTAGAAGCGTTTTCCTAAGGCGGAAAACGACTTCTATATTACTTGTAAAAGATGAAATTGACAACCAAGGTCTGGCCAAAAGTTTAAAAGAGTTGTATTAGAGAATGGCCCTGATGGTCGGGGTATATTTTTACGGTCAAGGAGGACTATTTACTATGGCCATAGAATCTATTGCCGATTTCATTGATCACCATTACCGCCACTATAATTCCGCTTTTTTAAAGGAAGCTGCTCAAGCCTATGTGCGCCACATTGATAATGGCGGCAAAATGTTTTTGGCTATGGCCGGTGCCATGAGTACCGGTGAACTGGGGCTTTCCCTGGCCCGCATGATTCGCGAAGGGCACATCGCTGCCGTTTGCTGCTCGGCCAACAATCTGGAAGAAGATATTTTCAACATGGTTGCCCATGACAAATATAAACGCATTCCCAACTGGCGCAATCTCACTCCAGAAATGGAAAAAGAGCTGGAAAAATCCGGCTATAACCGCGTCACCGATATTTGCATTCCCGAAGACGAAGCCTTCCGTGCCGTGGAAGACAAAATGATCGAACTCTGGAAACGGGCCGATAAAAACGGGCAGCGTTTCTTCCCGCATGAATATTTTTACCAACTGATTGATGAAGGCCTGGTAAAAGATTCTTATCAAATTCCCGAAACCGACAGCTGGGTTATCGAAGCCTGCAAAAAGAAACTGCCCATTTTCATCCCCGCGTGGGAAGATTGCACCATGGGTAATATCTTCTGCAAACACGTTATGGAAGGCGATATTTCCAATTTCCATGTGGTGAAAACCGGTATGGAATACATGGCCGAGCTGGCCGATTGGTATTGCAAAACCACCATGGGCAAAGGCTTAAAAGAGCTGCCTGTTATGGACGGCCACAGCACAACTCATGTCGTGCGCCCCGAAGATCCCGCTTGCAAATGCACTGTGGGCTTCTTCCAAATCGGCGGCGGCACAGCCGGTGACTTCCCCATTTGCGTGGTGCCGATGATTCACCAGGATCTCTGCCGTCCCTGCCCATACTGGGGCTATTTCTGCCAAATCAGCGATTGCACCACCAGCTACGGCTCTTACTCCGGCGCTTTCCCCACCGAGAAAATCACCTGGGGTAAGCTGGATGTGGATACACCCAATTTTATGATTGAATCCGATGCTTCTATCGTGGCACCGCTCATCTTCACTTATGTGTGCGAGCGGGCGAAAAAACACTAAGGTTTTCTATGCAGTTACAGGAACTGGCCAAAGAAGAACACGCGGCACTGGTGCTTAGCCGCGCCATGGACCGGGGGCGGCTGCATCATGATTATCTCATTTGTGCCAGCGATATTGCCGAGGCCGAAAGCCTGGTGCGCGTTTTTTTTGCCGCCTGCAACTGCGAGCCGATGAACGGCCTGGAATGTTGCGGTGAATGTCCCACTTGCGAGGCCATTTTAGACCCGGAGCGCGAATATCCGGAGCTCATGCTCTTTGATGCCACCCAGCAAAAGCTGGGCATTGACGAAGTGCGCACTATCGAGGGGCGTCTTTCTCACTATATAAATCAGGGGCGGGCACGGGGCATTATCATCAGAGGCATGGAGCGTTTAACCACAGAGGCCCAAAACTGCCTCTTAAAAATTGTGGAAGAGCCGCCGGAAGCCACTTATTTTTTCTTTATTACCACTAATATAAACGGTGTTTTGCTCACTATCCGCTCCAGGTGCCAGATTTTGCGCCTGAGCCCTGCTCCGCTCACTGTGGCCCAAATAACGGCCGGTAATACTAATTTGGAGGCAATAAGCGAACTTTTGCTAAAAGCGGCCACTAAGAGCATAGAGGCGGTTATGGAGGCTGCGCAGCAAATTCCCGAGAATCGCTTTGAAGCCTCTATTGTGCTGGATTTATTGGAATTACGGCTAAGAGATATTTTAGCCGGGCGCGCCGGCCTTAGCGGGAGCGATTACATTTGCGACCAGGACTGGCTAAATAATAACGGCCCGATATTTGCTGATATTCCGGCCAAACGCCTCTTTAGCGCTCAAAATATTTTGGCCAAGGGGCGGCGCTACCGCGACAACAATATTAACTGCCGCTTATTAGGTGAAAGCGTTATTCTGAGCCTTATCAACCAAGCGGATTTGTAGAATAATTAAGGAGATTTTCATGGAGGAAGGTGTAAACACCGTCCTTGAAGACAATGATAACACAGCGGAAGATGCCACTGAATTTGCCGGCGATACCGCTATAGGCGAAACCGCGGCAGAAAACTCTGCCACCCAAGATGCCGAGCAAGACGAGAGTGCCCCTGTTAACCGCTGCCAACACTGCATGGTGCGTTTGCGCTTTGCCGGCCGTTGTGCCGAATATTGCGCCGATACTTTAAAAGTAAATAACGGCGATGATGTGGTTATCGACAGCGACAGCGGCCTCACCATGGGCAAGGTGCTCATGCATAAAGACTGCGATGCCTGCCACGATGATTGCCCCTTGCCCAAAATCAGCCGCCTGGCCGAAAAAAATGATCACCAACTTTTTGAAGAGAACCGGGCCAGGGAGCGCGAAGCTTTTATCTTTTGTCAGGAGCGCATAGTTGAGCGCGGCCTGCCCATGAAGCTTTTGGGCGTAGAATTTATGCTAAACGGCACCAAGGCCATTTTTTATTTCTTCTCCGACGGCCGCGTGGACTTTCGCGCTTTGGTAAAAGACCTGGCCCAACGTTTTCGCACCCGCATCGAAATGCGCCAAATCGGTGTACGCGACGGCGCTAAGATTTTGGGAGGCCTGGGTATTTGCGGGCGTGAACTCTGCTGTGCCAGCTGGCTCACCACCTTTGAGCCGGTTTCCATCCGCATGGCCAAAGATCAAAATCTGTCTTTAAATCCGCAAAAGGTCTCCGGTCTTTGCGGGCGCCTCATGTGCTGTTTGGTTTATGAACAGGCCACTTATACCCTTCTGCGTAAGGGGCTGCCCAAAATCGGCAAAAAGGTACTCACACCGGCCGGCGAGGGGCGCGTACGTGAGGTTAATGTTATTCTCCGGCAAGCCAAGGTGGATATTGAAAACGAAACCCATATTTTTACCGTTGATGACGACGGCAATTTTGTGCCTGTAGTTATTACCGGAGAAAATAACAAGGTAAAACCAATAGATAGCCGCTCAAGTCGTCAGGAGATCATGGAATCCCCGCCCATACCGCCAATGCCGATGGATGATGATAGCTCTGTCTCCTCTTCCGGGAAAACGGCGCTGGCCGCCAGGAAAGAGGAGCCCAAAGGCAACCAGCCGCAAAACGAAGCGGAACCGGAAAAAGCCGAACATGCGAAACCGGCCATCCAAGAGGAAGATAATAATCATTCTGAGCCGGAAACAAGGCGAGATAACAGAGAATTTAGAGATAACAGAGGTCCGCGACACGGCCAAAATATAAGGCACCGCGATAATCGCCGCGGCCCTGGAGAAACGGAACGCCCTTCCTATGAAGGCGCCAGACAACACAATAAAAACCGTCATAACCGCCACATGGGCGGGCGGCCGCACGGTCCAAGAAACGGCAGCAACAACCAAAACAGAAGCGGAGAAGAGTGAATGAGCAAAAAAACTTTGGTAACTTCAGCACTTATTTATGCCAATGGCCCGGCCCATCTGGGCCACATGGTGGAATACCTGCAAACTGATATATATGTAAAAGCCCTAAAGCAGCTGGGCGAAGATGTGATTTATGTCTGCGCCGATGATACGCACGGCACACCTATTGAAATAAACGCCGCCAAAGCCGGTATGACGCCGCAGGAATATATCGCCTCCTGGCATCAAAAACACAAAGAGGATTTTGATACTTACGGGGTGGATTTTGACAGCTTTTCCACCACCAACAGCGAAGAGAATCACTTTGTCACCAACGAGATTTATAAAGCTCTCTCAGCTAAAAATGTCTTCCAAACTAAAGAGGTGGACGGTTTTTACTGTGAGCACGACAAGCGCTTTTTGCCCGACCGCTATGTGCGCGGCATTTGCCCCAAATGCGGGGCCGAAGATCAATATGGCGATGTATGCGAAAAGTGCCTCTCCACTTATGAGCCGACGGAGCTTAAAGAGCCCAAATGCGCCATTTGCCATAATACGCCGGTGATAAAAAGCTCCAAGCATCTCTTTTTATCTCTCTCGGAATCAGCTGATTTTCTTCAGGAATACATCAAAGGCGCTCTAGGGGAAGAGCTCAAAAATCATGTGCAAAAATGGATAGATGAAGGGCTTAAATCCTGGTGCATCAGCCGCGACGCGCCCTACTTCGGCTTTGAAATTCCCGATATTCCCGGCAAATACTTTTATGTGTGGTTTGATGCGCCAATCGGTTACATCGGCTCCACGGTTACCTATTGTAAAGAGCACGGTTTAGACCCATTTAAAGAGTATTGGCAAAATGACGAAGCACGCATTGTACATGTAATCGGTAAAGATATTGTCTATTTCCATTCGCTCTTTTGGCCCACAGTGCTAAAAAATGCCGGCTATCACCTGCCGGATACCATTCAGGTACACGGAATGCTCACTGTGGACGGCAAAAAAATGAGCAAGAGCCGTGGCACCTTTATCCCGGCCAGGGATTTTGCCGCAGTGGTGGACCCGGAGTATCTGCGTTATTACTATGCCACCAAACTTAGCGAAGGAGCTGAAGATATTGACCTCGCCTTTGGTGAGTTTCAAAACCGTATTAATGCCGAGTTAGTTAATAAAATTGCTAACTTAGTGCATAGATCTGCTACTCTTATCGAGCGCAACTTCGGCGGCAAATTGGCCGCTTTAAATAAAGACGAGTTTAAAGATATTATAGCCCAGGTTGAAGCTAAGCTAGCGGAAATCAAAGAGCTGTATCCCAAATTCCGCTTTAGCGAAGTAACTAAAAATATTTGTGAAATAGCTGATATCGGCAATGGGCTCATGCAGGACAGAAAGCCCTGGGAGCTGGTGAAGAGCGATCCCGATAAAGCACAGCAAATTCTCACTATGGTAGCCCATATTTGTCAGACTTTTGCCATAGCTCTAAAGCCCATTACTCCCAAATTTGTGGCCCGGGTAGAAGAGATTTTGGGCCAAAAAGAACCTTTAACCTTTAACACGCCGCTCTGGAGCATGAGTGAGCCCATGCGCGCTCCCAAACATCTGGCGCAGCGTTTTGACAAGCAGGTACTGGAGGACCTGGTAACCAGGATGGCTAAGCAAATGGAAGAACAAACAAAAGCGGCCGAAGAGGCGCCGAAAAAGCCTTTTGAACCCATTGAAGCGGAAATTCCCGCTGATACTTTCTTTAAAGTTGACCTCCGGGTCGGCAAAATTTTAACAGCCGAAAACATCAAAAAAAGCAAGAAGTTATTAAAGCTCTCCGTGGATTTGGGTGAGCCGGAGCCGCGGCAGATTCTCTCCGGTATAGCCTTAACCTTTAAGCCGGAAGATCTCATTGGGCGCAAGGTTATCGTGGTGGCCAATTTGGCGCCGCGCCAGATGATGGGGCTTGATTCTTATGGCATGATCATTGCCACAGGCGAGCCGACAGCTATTAAACTCGCTACAGTGGACGGCGAGCCAGGAGATCGCATATCGTGAGAAACAATAATAACAATAAGCAAAGAAATACAGCCGGTAAAAATAGCCGCCGCGAAGCCCTACCGGAAGACAAAAAACGCCCTGCTCTGCCGCGTCATGGTGATGAGCGTAAAGCCCTGCCCGGCGGCCGCCGCAATTCCCAAGCTTTGCCGGGGCGCAAAAGCGGCGCGGCGCTGCCGGAGCACAAAATAGCCCGGGCGCTTCCGGACCATAAAGCCCCCGGGGCACTGCCGGCGCACAAAACACCCAGAGCGCTCCCGCCAAGAGATGAGCCCAAAGCTCTGGAAGCCGCCACGCCAAAGAGCAAAAAAGATCTGGCCGGCGACCAGGAGATTATTTTTGGCATTCATGCCGTTGAGGAGCTTTTAGAGACCAAGCCCAAACAAATCAGAGCTCTCCATGTTATCGCCGGCAGTGTCGGGTATGCCGTGGGCCGCCTCTTGGCCCGGGCCAAGGAGCTCGGCGTCTCCGTGCGTATGGATAGCAAAGAGGCCTTTAAAGCGCTGGCCCCCCAAGGCAACCATCAGGGCATTTTTGCCATTGTGGATTCTATTGAATATCTCTCGCTGGATGAAGTATTAGAGCGCTTCCCGGCTGATAAAAAGCCGCTTTTGGTTATACTTGACGGCATAGAAGACGGCCATAATCTTGGTGCTATCATCAGAAGCGCCCATGCCTTTGGGGCCAGCGCGGTGGTTACCGCCGAGCGCCGCAGTGCCGCTGTCTCGGGCTTCGTGGCCAAGGCGGCCGCCGGTGCTCTCGCACACTGCCCGGTGGCCAGAGTGGGCAACCTGGCTCAGGCCATGGATCGGCTGATTGAAGAAAATTACACCTTGGTGGCCACCACCGTGGAAGGCGGCCGCCTACCGTGGGAAATCCCGTGGGATATCGGGCCGATAGCGCTCGTTATCGGCGGCGAACATGCCGGAGTGCGCCCCATCATAAAAAAGCGTTGCCACCAGCTCATGACTATTCCCATTGCCGAAACACAGGAATCACTCAACGCTTCTGTGGCGGCGGCCATTGCCCTCTATGAAGCAGCTAAGGCCAGAAAATAGTTCTAACTGGTTGACTAAAAAGCGCAAAAATAATAAAATAAAAAGCAGAAAGCTCTCCGCAGTTACAAGGAAAGCTAGGGAGAAAACATGAAAAAAATTGTGTTTGTGACCTCGTTGATGTTGTGTGCTCTAATGGCTGTAAACTGCAACAATGAAGACTCTAAGCCTCAGGACGGTAACACCAAAACCGACAGCGGCAAAGAGCAAAAACCAACCAAACCGAGTGATGGCAACAGCGATGCCAATACCGACAAGCCAAAGCCGCAAAAATGTGACCCAGGCTTCTTTGGTTCTGAGTGCACTAAGTGCCAGGATTGCGGCCCCAATGCCACTTGCAATGACGGCAAAAGCGGCGATGGTTCCTGTATTTGCAAAAACGGCTTCTTTGGTAATACTTGCACAGCCTGCCCCAATTGCGGCGAGCATGGCACCTGCGATGACGGCAACAAAGGTGGTGGCTCCTGTATATGCAAAAGCGGCTATAAAGGCACACTTTGCGACGAAGCCGACGAAGATATTATAAATACCAATTTCAGCAAATGTACCCGCCCGGGCGGCGAATATAATCAAGTTACTGCCGATTTCTGCCAACTCACAGATACTCGTGACAAGCAAAAATACCAGGTTGCCCTTATCGGCGAGCAAATTTGGACAGCCGAAAATATGCGCTACGCCGTCCCGGAACACTTTTCGGCAGGTAACGAATCCGCAAACGACAACACCTATGGCCTCTTATATAATTATAATGTGGCTCAAAATGTTTGCCCTACCGGTTGGCATCTGCCCACAAAGGCCGAGTTTGAAGTTCTTCGCGACTATGTCAAAGCCAACAGAACCAGTAGCTCTCTCTTAATCGCCTTCCTGGCTAAAAGTGCCTTATGGACTAATCATTCTAACGAAGGCAACGATGATTTTGGCTTCAGTATGTTACCGGCCGGTATCAAAAATATTTCCGAAGTTGATGGCAGCAGCTCTTTTGACAACTTAGGCAAAGCTGCCTTCATTTGGACTGCTACCGCCAACCCGGTTGTCGCTAATCCAGATGATGAAGAAGAAGAGGAAGAGGAAGCAGAAAAGGCTTATTTCTTCGGTGCTACCCTCACCAGCCAAATCTCAATCAGCAGTATTAGAGAAGATAGCGCCCTTTCGGTACGTTGTTTGCAGGATATCGACAATTGCGGCGAGCACGGCACTTATAGCCGAGAACTGGCCAGATGCGTATGCTCCGATGATTATGTCGGTGATAAATGTGATACTAAAGTTGTAGTTACTCCCAGCGGCAACAATTTCAGCAAATGTACCATGAAAAACGGCAAATACGACCAGGCAAAAGATAGCGACTGCGTAATCACCGATACCCGCGATAATGAAAAATACCAAGTCGTACTAATCGATAAACAGGTGTGGCTACGTGAAAATATACGCACCAAACAGGGCGTGCAAAGCTCTTACCATTCTGCCAATAATGATAGCAAAAATGATAAAACTTACGGCCTCTTATATATGTGGAGCGATGCCAAAAATATCTGCCCCGAAGGCTGGCGTTTGCCTACAAAAGCCGAATTTGAGGATCTATTGCGCTATGCCGGCGATGAATCGGATATTCAATTGCTCAAATTAAGAGCCGAAAAATGGACTGTGAATGATTGGGGTGAAGAAAAGAGCGGCATGGATTCTTTCGGCTTTGGTGCTCTGCCCGCCGGCCGCTGGGATGGCCGAGAAAGCGAACCGGAGCAATTCGGCATGGATACCAGTTTTTGGTCCGGCGAGGAGCCGCCAGATAACAAAACCTTAGCCTATTATTTATACCTGAGCACCGAAGAACTGGAAGCCACCGTAGCCCGTTCTACCAAAAATGATTGGAACTCTGTCCGCTGCATAAAAGAATAAATCTAATCTTTAAATACCAAGTCAGCCGAAAATTTCTTTCACAAAATATACAATAAAAGTCTGGTAACCTACGCGCTTATCATGTAAAAGAGTGCCGCCGGTTTATGGAAAATATTTTTGTGCCGGCCAATTGAGGTCATGTAATGAAAATTAGCCTATATAATTCTCAAACAAGCAACAAAGAAGAACTCGTTCCCCAGGTTCCGGGGAAACTGGGGATTTATGTCTGTGGGCCAACTGTTTACGACATGAGCCATATCGGCCATGCCCGTGTTTATGTGGCTTTTGATACTATCATCCGCTTTTTGCGCAGCCAGGGCCTTGATGTCACCTATGTGCGTAATTTCACCGATATCGACGATAAAATTATTAAAAGAGCGGCCGAAAAGGGCCAGGATCCCTTTGAACTGGCCAGCCATTTTATCGACGAATTCAACAAAGACATGGATGATCTCGGTAATAAGCACGCCGATATAGAGCCGCGTGTCACCAAGCATATTCCAGAAATTATTGATCTTATTTCAATTTTAGTTAATAAAGGCTTAGCTTATGAATCCGGCGGCGATGTCTATTATGCTGTCTCTAAATTCCCTGGCTATGGCAAATTATCGGGCCGCAAATTAGAGGATATGCTGGCCGGTGCCCGCGTGGAGCCCGGCGACAAAAAGCGCGAGCCGATGGATTTTGCTCTCTGGAAAGCGGCCAAGCCGGGCGAGCCTTCATGGGATAGCCCATGGGGCAAAGGCCGTCCGGGCTGGCATATTGAGTGTAGCGCTATGAGCGTCAAATACTTAGGCAAGACGCTGGATATTCACGGCGGCGGCAAGGATTTGCTCTTTCCCCACCACGAAAACGAGCTAGCCCAGAGCGAAGGTGCTTTTGATGTGCCCTTCTGCCATTACTGGATGCACAACGGCTTTGTTAATGTCGATGGCGAAAAAATGGCCAAGAGTTTGGGAAATTTCTCAACAATTAGAGATATTTCCACTAGTTACCACCCGCAAGCCATCCGTTACTTTTTGCTCACCACCCACTATAGAGCGCCCATCAACTTTACGCTTGACCAAGTAGAAGAAGGCGAGCAACGCATTAAATATATGGCAAGTACCATAGAAAAAGCCGAAAGCGTACTGGCCGGCGAGCCGGAAGCTAGCCCAGATTTCAGCAAAATAGATTGGTATAATACTTTTATTGCCGCTATGGCCGATGATTTTAACACTGCCCAGGCTTTGGCCGCTCTTAGCGCTCCTTTTAAGCAATTAAATGAATTGGCTTCAAAACAGGGCAAAAAGTTAAAAGCCGCCCTGCCGCAAATTGCCGAGCTCTATGCCGCGCTTAAAAAACCACTTGAAATACTTGGGCTTTTACAAACCCCGGTTAAAGACATCCTAGCCGGAATTTTGAGCCGCCGCATTATGCGCCGCCATATAGATGTCGCCAAAGTGGAAGCTTTAATTGCCGAGCGCAATCAGGCCAGAGCCGATAAGAACTGGGCGGAAGCCGATAGATTGCGCGGAGTTTTGCAAGAAATGGGCATAGAACTTCTCGATGGCCAGGATAAAACCACTTGGGAAGTAATCTAAAATAAATATTTGCGCTGTAATTGGCGCACTTTTGTCACAAAGGAGTGAACAATGGATAACGAGATTCTCAGCAAAGCCGAAGTTGATTTATTTGCCAGAGCTATGTACTTCGTGGCCACCGTCGATGGCGTTGATGATAGCGAAGTTGCCGTTATTGATGAATTTTTAAAAGATGCCGGTTACCCGGATATGATTAACAATATTGATAAAACTGTCTTCCACCCGGCAGAAGTGCCCACCGTTTTGGAAACCACCGACAAGCGCCGCCTGCTTTTAAAAGTGCTCTTTGTGCTGATTAAAGCCGATGGCAAAGTAACCGATGCCGAAAAGAAGAGAATTTTTGCTATTGCCGATACTGTGGGACTCACCAGCTCCTTAGATGAGCTGGAGGCCTCTATTTCCTAAAATATCTTTATCGGAAATAGTGTTTCCGGAGAATTTTCTGTGAGCTGGTATAATCGTCTTTTTGTTGTTGATATGGCCATAGACCTTGGCACCTCTTATACTATTATCTATGTGAAAGATGAGGGTATTGTCTGTTGTGAGCCATCTGTTGTGGCCATGCAGGATGAAGGGCACGGTATAAAAAGAGTCTGCGCTGTCGGTAGCGAAGCTAAAGAGATGATCGGCCGCACACCAGACAGTGTTATCGCTGTTAAGCCGGTTAAAAACGGCGTTATTGCCGATTTTGAAGTTACCGAAGCCATGCTCCGCGTACTCATTGCCAAAGCCATTAAAGGGCGCACTTTTGCCAAACCCCGGGTGATTGTCTGTGTACCCCATGGTGTCACCGAGGTGGAAAAAAGAGCCGTTAAAGAGAGCGTACAGAGCGCCGGCGCCCGTGAAGTTTATCTTATCGAAGAACCAATGGCTGCCGCTATCGGCGCCGGCCTCCCCATTACCGAGCCTTCGGGCAATATGATTGTGGATATCGGCGGCGGCACTACTGAAGTGGCTGTTATTTCCCTGGCCGGTATCGTCTATTCCCGCTCTTTGCGCCAGGGCGGCGAGAAGATGGACGAAGCCATAATTCAGCATATTAAAAAGCGCTATAATTTATTGATTGGCGAGCCCACAGCCGAGGCTTTAAAGAAAAATATCGGTTCGGCCAAGCCGCTCAAGGAGCAGCTCACTTATGAAATAAGAGGGCGCGATGTCCTGGCCGGTGTACCCCGCTCCATTGTGGTCACTTCCGAAGAAATATGCGAAGCTCTTTCTGAGCCGGTGCAGAGCATTATCGAGCTGGTAACTACAGCTCTCGAGCGCACTCCGCCGGAGCTGGCAGCCGATATTGTCGATAAAGGCATTGTGCTCACCGGCGGCGGCGCCTTGTTAAAAAATATGGATGCCCGCCTGCGCGAAGAGACAAAACTGCCGGTAATGATTAGCGATGATCCGCTAAACGCGGTGGTTATCGGTAGCGGTATGGCCTTGGAGCAACTGGATCTTTTGCGTAACGTCACCATTTCTTAAGAGGGTGCTTACTGTTTATGAAACGCTGGCAGCAAATAGTAGTGAGTTTACTACTAATGGCTGTCCCCCTGCTTGTCTTCATCAGCAGCAAACGGACGCCACAGGATCACACTCTGCTGGACAGAGTGGTGCTAACGGCTATTCTCCCCTTGCAACTGGGCGTTGAGACGCTTTTTGATAAAGCAGCAAGCGCGGTTAATTACTACGCCGACCTGCGCTATACTTATGAGGAAAACCAATTACTTAAAATTAAATTAGAGCAGCAGCGCATTATAAATCTCATGGCCAAAGAAGAGTATTTGGAGAATAAGCGCTTAAGAAAACTGCTTAATTTCAGCCATAATCCCGGCTTTTCTCATCTAACGGCCGAAGTGGTAGCCACCGGACCGAGCCCCTATTTTCACACTATAACTATAAATCGCGGTCTAAATGACGGCGTAACCCTTGGTGCAGCGGTAATTGTGCCCAGCGGCATTATTGGCCGCGTTGTGGCTCTGGCGCCCAAAAGTGCCGAGGTTTCGCTTTTAACCGATCCAAACTCTAGTTTTGATGTGCTGGTGCAAAGAACCAGAAGCCGCGGCCGCGCTGTGGGGCTGGGCGATGAAAACAGCTTTAGAGCCTCATTGGATTATATTCTGCGCACCGATGATGTGGCTCTTGGCGATACTGTCATCACTTCGGGGCTTGATGGCCTTTTTCCTAAGGGCCTGCCTGTTGGCACCATTGTCGAAATTCACAAGCACCACTTTGGCCTCCACCTGGAACTTATTTTAGAAGCGGCCGCCGATTTTGAACACCTTGAGGAGGTGCTTATTCTCCTGCCGCGAGAAGCTCCCAGTGATCCTTCTTTGGAGGCGGCTCCATGAAATGGCTTTTACTCATCCTTAGCCATCTGCTTTTAGCCGCTTTTTTTACCGCCACCGGACACGCTTTAAATATGTGGTCCATCTTGCCGGTAATGTTTGTGCCTTTTTTGGTGTTCTGCGCCTTAAAGCGCTCTTTTTTTTCCACTTTGTTCTGGGCTATTGTCCTGGGCTATTTTTTAGACCGCCTCTCGCTGGCACCAACCGGTTTTTATATGCTGCTTCTTACCTGGAATAGCGCTATTATTCATTTTATGGGTTCCTTAGCCAATATTCCCGAGCGCCTGGCCCTGGCTATATTTTCCACTATTTTACAGCTGCTCATTATGTTATCGGCCCGTCTTTTAATGGCTCTTAGCGGCCTTACTCTGGCCTATCCCAATACCATAAGCGCACTTATTTTTCCGGAGCTTATTCTGGCGGCCATACTGGCACTGTTGCTATTTCCCTGGTATAATTTTGTTTTTGGCCTAAACAGCAATCACCATAGCCTTGAGGACAGATCTGATGTCTTTATTGGCTAATTCTTCGCCGGGAACATCTGCCCACTATGAAAATAACTGGCTTATACTTGCCGGCTTTGCTTTTTGTGCTCTTTCGGCCATTTTAGTGATTATCGGCCGCCTCTATTTTTTGCAATTGGTGCGCGGCGAGGAATTTACCCAGCGCAGCGAAACAAATTTTATCCAAAAAAGCCGCCTCTCGGCCGATCGCGGTTTCATCTATGATAGTTACGGCCACTTACTGCTGGATAACCGCCCCACCCTGGATGTAACCATCACCGCCGCTTTCGTTAAAGACCAAAAAGCCACTTTAGAACAGCTGGCAACACTACTCTCTCTTGACGAAGCGACCATAAAATCTTTGGGAACCAAACTGCGCAAATTGCGCGGTCTGGATCGCTTTGTGCCCACTCTGGTAAAACGCGATATCACCTTTGACGAACTGGCAAAACTGGAAAATGCCCGCATGCTCGCCGGTCTAGACGGCGTGGATATTGAAGAAGGTCTGGCCCGCCGTTATCGCTATGGCAATAGCGCCGGCCATGTTTTGGGCTATATGAACGAAATAGGCCCCAAAGAACTGGAGCAGCGCAAAAAAAGCGGCCAGGATTACCGCCAGGGTGATATGATTGGCCGCATGGGTTTGGAATCGCAATATGAAGAGCTTTTGCACGGCAAAAACGGCTTTCGCCTCAATGCCGTCGATTCCCATGGGCGCCGTCTTAGAGGTCTCACCGGCCGCAAATTGTTACAGGGCATGATTTCCCAACATAATCCCGAGCCCGGTGAATCGCTTATTATCACTTTGGATATCGAATTACAGCAAGCGGCCGAAGAGGCTTTTAGGGAAAAGGGCGCTATAGAAGGCGCCATGGTGGTGGTGGATATCAATACCGGCTATATTCTGGCTATGGTCTCTCTGCCACTACTCGATGTGGAAAATATCTCCGGTAGTCCGCCGCCTTCCTTTTGGCAGGGGCTCATAAATAACCCCTATAAGCCGCTTTTAAATCGTACTATTCAAGAGCACTATTCGCCGGGCTCAACTTATAAGCCCATCACCGCTCTGGCCGGCCTTAAAAACGGGGCCATTACCACAAAAACCAAATATCACTGCCCGGGATTTTTCACTATGGGCCGTTCGCGCTGGCGCTGTTGGAACGACTGGGGCCACGGCAGCGAAGATTTACACAGCGCCATGAAGCACTCTTGCGATGTTTATTTTTACAATGTCGGCGCCGAAATTGGCCTCGATGCCCTGGCGGCCATGGCCGCTGATTTGGGCTTCGGCAAACGCAGCGGCCTGGAACTCGGCATCAGGAAAGCCCCAAACGGCCGTTTGTTATATGATGAACAACCGGGTATTATCCCCACCTCGGCCTACCGCGCCCGCACCAGCGGCGGCTACCAAAAAGGCGATGTGGTTAATAATTCCATAGGCCAAGGTGATACCAATGTCACTCCATTGCAACTGGCCATGGCTTACGCCACCATAGCCAACGGCGGCACTTTATTAAAACCGCAACTTTTACTGCGCACCGAAGATAGCCACGGAAAGTGGCATAATTTGGCTCACCCCATTGTGCGCTCAAAATTGGCTATTGCCCCGGAAGACTTAGAAGCGGTGGTAAAAAGCATCTGCGCCGTGGTTGGCGAACCGGGCGGCGGAGTCTATCATAGGCGTTCTAAAAAACTGAATATCTGCGGCAAAACCGGCACGGCCCAGGTTATCCGCATCGGTAGGGAACGCATAAAAAAAGATGAAATGGAGTACCAAACCCGCGACAACGCCTGGTTTGCCGCCTTTGCTCCGGCCGAAGATCCGCAAATTGCCGTGGCCGTAGTCAACGAACATGGCGGCAGCGGCGGCAGTGCGGCAGCTCCCATCGCCATTAAAACTATTGAAGCCTGGTACGATTTAACCTTAAAAAGGGGCACCGGCCTCTCTTGGCATAAGCGCTGGATTATGTCCGGCGGCGAGGAATAAGCGATGTCTCTCTTTGCCCGTCTTTTGCGTATTCGCTGGCCGCTCTTTTTTGCTGTCCTGGCCGTTTGCCTGCTCGGCATATATAATTTGGAATCGGCAGCCCGCAGCACCAATCCCGATCTTTACCTCACTCAGCTTCTTTGGCTGGGGCTCGGCGTTGTTACCGCGCTCTCGTGCGCGCTCATAAATTACCGCTTTACCCGTTATTTTGCTTACTTTATTTATGGGGTTATCTCTTTTTTACTGGTACTCACCCTGGTAAAGGGCACGCCCATTAACGGTGCTAGGCGCTGGATTAATTTAGGCTTTATGAATCTGCAAGCCTCAGAGCTCATGAAAGTTGCTATAATTATTACTCTTGCGCATTATTTAAGCCAGCATTGGGTGGGCAAAAAAATGACGCTTAGAGAGCTTTTAAGGCCTTTAAATATCTCCCGCCCTCTAGCCATCACCGCTATCATTATTTTTAAACTAAAAGCCCCCTTTATGCTGGATCCTTTGGGCGAACTAGCGCGGCTCACGCGTAAAAAACTGGCTGCCCCCCCTGTCCCGGCCGAATTTTTGTGGTTTAGAATAACAATTATTTTAATAATAACCGCTATTTTAGTTACTTTTATCATCTTGCGCATACTCTCGGCCAGGCGCCCTGATTTGGTAAACCCGGTGAGTAAATCGGCTGTGCGTTTGCAAATTATCTCGGCCTCTTTTATAGCCCTTGGCCTCTCTTTATATATTGTTTTCACCAAAAGCGCCTTTATCCGCGACCCGGTAGCCTATATTTTAGCTACATTTTACCGTGAAAGCGGGCCCGGCGGAGTTTACGAACAATTTACTCCACACTACTGGCTACCTGTAATTCTCTTTTTATTATCCGCTATTTACCTCATTTTATGCCTTCTTTTAATCAGAGCCCGAGGCTGGCAAACCCAGCGCGACCTCATCGCTCCCATAGATATTATCGGCCTGCCGGCGCTGCTCATTCTTGTTGAGCCTGATTTGGGCACCACCCTCATTTATTTGGCTATTGCCGGCACTATGTTGCTCTATTCCGGCGTCAACAGGCGTTCTCTCGCCATCTTGTTTATTGCCATGGTCTTTGGCGCCGGTATTGCCTGGATGGGCATATTAAAGGATTACCAACGTCAACGCATCACCACTTTTTTGGACCCCGAGCAGGATGCCAAGGGCTCCGGCTACCACTCCATCCAATCACTGATTGCCGTGGGCTCCGGCAAACTTTTTGGCAAGGGGCATGGTGGGGGAACCCAAACACAGCTGCGTTTTTTGCCGGAGCAGCACACCGATTTTGCCTTTAGCGTCTGGGCCGAAGAAATGGGCTTTATGGGCTGCCTTTTGCTGCTTTTTTGCTATGCTCTTTTAATAGCTCTTTTGCTCTGGACCGCCTACAAAGCCGCCGATGCCTATGGCAGCCTGCTCTGTGTGGGCACCACCGCCTTCATTTTCTGGCACATGGTGATAAATATCGGCATGGTCACCGGCCTCCTGCCCGTTGTCGGTGTAACTTTACCCTTTTTTAGCTACGGCGGCTCATCGCTCGTCACTCTCTGGCTAACTATTGGCCTCACTCTCTCCGTATCCATCCCGGAGCGTTTCTTCGACGGCGCGCAGTAATTTTCTAATCTGACTTCTTTTCGACCAAAGATTAATTAGCGAGACGTGTCCAAAAATTAATTGGTTGTCACAACCCAAAAATTTTCCTTGACTTTTGGCTAATTGCTCCGCATGATACCACTTAATTCCTTAAAGCTGGTGCCTAAAGTGCCGAGCTATTTTGTCTAAAGGAGAGAAAAGATGGCAAAACGAAGTCGAAGGCTAATTTGTGGGCTCTTAGCACTACTGTGGTTTTTAGTGCCACACAGTGCAGATGCGCGAATCGTTATCAACGAGGTTATGGGCAAGCCGCTTCATCAAAGTACCGCCGGGCGTTATGAATTTATTGAACTTTATAATAGCGGCAATGCTGTAGTTGATATAAGTGGCTACATTCTGACGGATTCTGCCGATTATGCCGATATGTGCAGCGACCCTTTACCAACCAGCACAGCAGATCACGAGGGCTTTTTCATCATTCCAAGTGGTACTTACATCGGAGCTAATGACTATCTAACCCTATGGCACACAGCTATTCCCGGAGTAACGGACAACAATAAGAGTGTTGTTTACTCCGGTGCCAACGTTGCCAGTATTGTTATTAACGACCATGGTGATGATCTTCATATCCTACGTTGCCAGAATGGCACACCAGTGGTGGTTGATGAGTTTGTTTTTTCTTTTGATTTCAACCCTAATATTTCTTTAGAAAGGGTATCAGCCGATGATTCCAGCAATAATATGTCAAACTGGTATGAATCAATAAAATTCACTGAAGAAGATACTGAAGGAGCAACCGATTACATAAGAGGATGAGTAGCAATATTTTGAAAATACTTTGTGGGAGTATTCTCATTTGTTTCGGTACAATTACTTCTTGTTGCAGCACAGAAGAATGTGGTGCTATGCCCATAATGATTTGTATTTCAACAATCGATGCGCAGAATGTACCTTTCAAAACTTATTTGCGAAACGAAGAAGGCCTGATTTTAACAGAAAACTCACCAATCCAATTTTCTAATGGCCGATATTCAAATTGCACTACAATGTCATGGAGAAATGATGGGTCCTACGAATTAAAAGTAGAAAGTAATGGCTACAAGCCATATATTGGACAAGTGGAGGTGGTTCATGATTACTGTGGACGCCCTCTTACCAATATATATCAAATTGTACTAGACAAAGAAAACCAGTCTATTCAACAGTCGCATATTCAAAAGGATAATTGCTTATAGCCCCTGCTGTCCTACACCTTTCGTAACAATCAAAGCACCATAGTTTCAATAAAGCAGGATATCTGAGAGATTCATGCTCCTAAAAGGACTAACATCCTCTCTGTATCCATCCCGGAGCGTTTCTTCGACGGCGCGCAGTAGAAAGCACCAACAACTTTCTTGCCAAACCAAATTCATTTTGCTATCGTTCCGCCAGCCTGCCCGAGAGACTGATGGCTGGTCTCGTCGGCGCCGGGCAATCACCAATTATGGAGGTTTTCATGTTGAGTCACGATGGAAGCAAAAGAACCACAAACGCTAAATTACTGAGCTGGGTTGATGAAATGGCCGCCCTTTGCGAGCCGGATGCCATTTACTGGTGCGACGGTTCCGAAGAAGAAGCGCAAAGATTATACGATGAGCAAGTTAAAAAAGGCTCTTTTATTAAATTAAACGAAGAAAAACGCCCAGGTTGCTACCTCGTGCGCTCCCATCCCAGTGACGTGGCCCGCGTGGAAAAACGCACTTTCATCTGCACCAAAACCAAAGAGGGCGCCGGCCCCACCAATAACTGGGTTGACCCGGACGAAATGCGCGCCACTCTTAAAAAATGCTTCAAAGGCTCCATGCACGGCCGCACCATGTATATCATTCCATTCTGCATGGGCCCCTTGGGTGCCGATGCTGCCCAAATCGGCGTGGAAATTACCGATTCTCCTTATGTTGTGCTCAATATGCGCATTATGACCCGCATGGGCCAAAAAGTGCTCGATGTTCTTGGCGATAAGTTCTTTGTGCCCTGTATGCACTCTGTGGGTTACCCCTTGGATAACCGCCCCGATAAACCTTGGCCCTGTGCCGAAAATGTCGATGACAAATATATCGTCCAGTTCCCCGAAACTTATGAAATCTGGTCCTTTGGTTCAGGCTACGGCGGCAACGCCCTCTTAGGTAAAAAATGCTTTGCTCTGCGCATCGGTTCCGCTATGGCCCGCGATCAGGGCTGGCTGGCTGAGCACATGCTCATCCTCGATGTGGAAGATCCCAA
>JAEEML010000131.1 GCA_016283195.1 Deltaproteobacteria bacterium
GTTTAGGCCAATAATTTGACCTTTTACCAAAGTGGTAAGAGACTTCTCTTGCGGCGGTGCCGCACTAGAGGAAAAGCGATGAGAACAAGAAGTGTGAAGAATCTGTCGTTACTGGTACTCACTATAGCAGCTCTGGGAGGCATCAGAGCCGCCGAGGCCAACAAGTTGCTCTCGGTTAGCGCGCAGCCGCAAGCAGGTGGCAGCGTGGTGACTATAGCTACCGCCGAAACGCCCGTTTTTACGGCCTTCAGACTCTATGACCCCATGCGGGTGGTGGTGGATGTTAGCGAAGGTGATACCGGCAAGTTTATCGCTCCGGTTACCATAAATAACGGTGTGGTCGGTGATGTGGCTTTCCGCCAATTCAGGGCCGGCTCACGTTCTATCGGGCGCATTACTGTCGAAGTGCTGAAAAATATGCGCTATGAGGTGCGCTCAAATGGCAAAAACATTGAAGTCCACCTATTTGACGATGGACGCGGCGCCATTAAAGAGGCTGCCCTGCCCCCGGCACCACCGGCCTTGGACAGAAAAGCTCTTGATGAAGCCAAAGCCGCGCAAAAAGAGGCTGTAGAAGCTGTGGCGGCCGCGCAAAGAGAGCAAAAAGAGGCCAAGGAGCTTAAAGAAAGTCTTAAGCAAAAAGACCGCGAGCTTGCCATTAAAGAAAACAAATTACAGGCCGAGCATGAAGCTTTAAAAGCGGCCGAAAAAGAATATAACGAGCTTAAAAACCAGCTGGACACCGCTGCCAAAGCCGAGCGCAAAGCTCTGGAGGCTGAAATAAATAAGAGCGCTAGGCAAAAAGAAGCGGCTGAGCAGGCTTATGCCAAGTCTCTTATTGATAAAGCACAGCTTAAAGATGAAATAAGCGCCTTAAAAAGAGAAAAGCTTAAAAGCGAAAAAGCGGCCGAAACAGCAGCCCTACTAGCCGAAGAAAAACTTACCAAAGCCGAGCAGGCACTTAATAAAGCCAGCAGCGAAAAAGAAGCTTTGAGCAAAAAGCTCAGTAAAGCCGAGGCCGAACTGGCCAAAGCCGAAGAGCAAAAAAATATTGCCGAAGAAGAACGGGCCCGCTTAAAAGAACGTAAACAAGAGCTTGATAAGCAGCGCGCCGAAGTAGCCAGACAACTGGCTGAGCAACGCGAACTGGCCGCTGCCCAGACTAAGGAGCGTTTAGCTTTAGAAAAAAGCATTGCCTCCTTTAAAGAGGAAAATAGCCGCTTAACCAATAGCCTCGCCGAGTCTGAGAAGCGCAACCGCCATCTGGAAGCCGAACACAAAGAACTTCTGGCTTCGCAAAAATCGCTCGAAGAAGAAAAAGCCGCTTTAAGTAATGAAGTAGCTCTTTTAAAACAAAATCTGGCAGCCAAAAACGAAATGACCGCTGCCAGTTACGGGCCAGCTCAGGTTGAGCGGGTGGCGCAGCGCAAAAACGGCGACATCGTTCTCTCTTTCGCGGGTAAATTACCCCGTTACGAGAGCCAGATGCTCTATAATCCGCCGCGTGTTGTGCTGGATCTGGAAGCCACCGCGCGTAAAGCCACTTTGCCGCTTAATCACCAGCTCTCCGGCCAGATAGTGAGCAGAATACGCCTTGGCGAACATCCCGGAAAACTGCGTGTGGTTTTGGATTTACGGCAGGATAAGAAAAATTTCCAAATTAAGGAAGAAGGCCGGGATATCGTTATCAGTTTCACAAATTCCATGCCCTCTTATATGAGAGCCGCCGACAATCCGGCCGCAGCCGGTGCGGCCCTTGATGTCGCAAGCCGCGGGCGCATTTCCAAAGTATCTTTCAATAAGAGCGAAGGCTACTCAACCATCGCTATAACTCTTGATAGCAAATTGGCTTACACAGTTGATGAGAGCCCGGATAAAGCTTATGTTCTCACCATAAGTGGGGCCATTATCGACGCCGATGCCGAGCGCGCTCTCGACACAACTTCTTTCCACGGGGCGGTGGAAATGGTGAGCGCTTATCAGGAAAGCCGCAATCCGCCGGTGGTTAAAGTTTTGGTTAATATGAGCGAAAAGAGCCCCTATACCCTTAATTATCAAGGCGGGCGCCTGGTGTGGGAAATTGCCGATGCCCTCTCCGCCCCGGCGCGCGGCGGCCTCAAAATGGCTACTCCGGGAGCAGCCGGCAGCTTTAGAGCCCCAAGCGGAGCCCTAGCCTCCACGCTGACAGCCGCTCCGGCTAGTCAAAAGCGCATTACCATCGATTTAAAAGATGCCGATGTGGTAAATGTTATCCGCCTGATTGCCGAAGTCAGCGGCGAAAATATCATCACCAGCGATGCCGTTGGCGGCAAAATAACCTTAAAATTGCGCAACGTTCCCTGGGAACAAGCCCTCGATATAATCCTGGCCACCAAAGGCTATGGCAAAGTGCGGATTAACAACATCATCCGCATTGCCCCCACCCAGGATTTGCAAAAAGAAAAAGAAATGGAACTCAGCAGGCGTAAGGCCGAACAGCTGGTGACCGATCCGGTTAAAAAAGTGGTGCTCATCAACTATGCCAAAGCCGGCGAGCTCAAAAACCAGCTCACTCCCCTGCTCTCCGAACGTGGTTCCATCCAGGAATCTGAGCGCAAAAATGCTCTTATTATCAACGAATTGCCCGATAAAATAGATGAGATACTCGAACTCACCAAGGCCCTTGACACTCCCACTCCGCAGGTGCGCATCGAAGCCCGCATTGTGGAAGCTTCCAGCAATTATCTGCGCCAGCTCGGTATTCAGTGGGGCGGCCGTTCCACCAGATCGCCGGTTTACGGCAATGCCACCGGCCTCTCCTTCCCCAATACCATGATTTTCTCCGGTGCTGCCGACGATGAGACAGCTAATCAAACCGGCGGTGTCTTAACTCCCTCCAACTATGCGGTTAACTTGCCGGCGGCTATCGGAAGCGGTAGCGGTGGCGGTATTGGTATCAGCTTTGGCAATGTTTCCGGCTCGGCCATGCTCTCACTGCGTATTTCGGCACTGGAAGAGAGCGGTGCGGCGCGGATTATCAGCACGCCCAGCGTTACCACTTTGGATAATAAAAAAGCCCACATCGAACAGGGCATTGATATTCCTATCAGTGTGGTCTCGGCCGCAGGTGTCAATACGCGCTTTGTCTCGGCCTCGCTCGAACTCGAAGTCGAACCCCATATAACCAACGACGGCTCGGTTATGATGCAGCTTAAAGTCACCAAGAGTGAGCCCGATTTCTCCAGAACCGGTGCCTCCGGCGACCCGACCATTCAGAAAAAGTCTGCCGAAACCGAAGTTTTGGTGCCCGATGGCGATACTACTGTCGTCGGCGGTATACTTACCATCAATACCTCCAAAACCACGAGCAAGGTGCCTTTCCTGAGCAAGATCCCCATTTTGGGCTATCTCTTCAGAAGCACACGTGAAGAAGATAACCGCGCCGAACTTCTCATCTTTGTCACTCCGCGAATTGTCAACAGAGACACCGCGCTGAACAGCTCTGCCGAATTAACATTCGACAGCAAAAAGAATATGGAGAATTAAAATGGCTAGCAAAATGTTAAAAAAATATATCAGCATATTAGCCGGTGCCTTTATGCCCCTGACTTTGAGCGCCTGTGTGCAGGATCAGGCTACCGGCCTGGTGGTGCGCGATGTGGTCTTTCCCGAAGCTCCGGATTGCGTAATTAAATCCGATGCCACCATCGTCATGAGTAACGGCACGCTGGATTTGGTGCATCCTCTGGCCACCGATAATACTCCGGGAGCCAACGGTATCCCCAGTTATAAGCTGAATTTGCGCCTTAGAAACAACCTGTTGCCCAAAGATGACATGGAAAAGTTGCAAATCAACGAAGATAATATGGAATACCAATTTGACAGTATGGCCATCAATATTGTGGGCTACAATGTTTGTATCAGCGCTCCGCAAGATGACGATCCTTATCGCCACTGCGAAGATATTCCCGAGGCTTTAAGCTACTTTGTCCCCTCCTCTGTTTACGTGGAGCCGGAAAATAACGCCGTCGATTCGCTGGAAGTTATCAATGCCAATCAAATTATGGAATATTTTGGCGATATCTCCGCCATTGACCAGGTTGGCACCAAAATCATCGCCCATGTGGTAGCGCTCGGCAAAACACAAAACGGTAAAACACTGCAATCAAATGAGTTTATCTTCCCCATTAAGATATGCGCTGCCTGCCGCAAAATAACTTGCCCCACCGGCTATGATATCTCTTTTGATAACGCTTGCTACACTTGGCAAGATGCCGGTCCCAGCTGCGTAGAATCCAAATAATTACTTTTAAATCTTAATAGTTACCGTAATCTTTCCCTTATAACTCACATCATCTTTGGGTGGAAAAAGGCCGCCGGCCGCACAGCTGATTTTAGCTCCGGCATTGATATAAGGAAGGAGATCTATTGATTCATCTATGGTTAAATTTAGAACTGTGCTCTTAGCGGAAAAATCTTTTATAAAAGCCAGCTTCTTTTTGGGTAAGCTAGCATCTTTGGCTTCGATGAAAATTTGCAATTCCTGAAAAAAATCAAAGAAATCTTCGTCTGATGGGTTGCTTTTGGCTGTATCTGTTATCTCCAGAGTAATGGCTTTTAAATAGGCGGCACTGGCCGGGCCGGTCTCTCTGGCGGCAATTTCCTGATCAAGATTCAGGCTGAGCGCCATGGGCGGAAAGAAGGTATTGGCATCGAGGGCTGGGTTTAAAAGGTCTATGCCCTTTACGGTGTTTTCGGCAATCTCCTGGTCCAAATCAAAGCTAATGAGCCCGCAGGCCAAAATGGGTAAAAATAAAAGCGATAAATAGCGGCGTTTCATGTGACCTCCCAAGTGCACTCACCAAAAAAGCAGCTTATTCTATCACAGCCAGCACTTTTTTAAAGCCAGGAGATGCGGTAATTATTAGGCCGTGGAGCGGCGTTTAAGCGCCGCTCTGCTCCCGCCCTTTAGATTTAAGCCAGCGTTTTAGCAAAAAGACGCAAAAATAGGGAAAGTTATAGATATTATTGGCTAATCCGATATTGCCCATGGAAAATTTTATGCCATAACTGATATCCGGATAGCGCTCACTTATAATGAGGGTTTTCAGTGATTTGGCATTGCCGTTTTTAGCTTTTACCTCGATGGGCACCAGATTTTGGCTGTCTCGCACAAAAAAATCCTGCTCCAGCCGGGAATCTTCCCGCGCATAGTAAAAAAGGTCAAACCCCTGCTTTACGAGGCTCTCACCAACAATGCTTTCATAAAGCGCTCCCTTATAAATACCCAGATTGGCATTCACCCGCAAATCTTCCTGAGTGTCATCATCCAGCGTGGCCACCAACAGGCCGGTATCAAAAAAATATAGCTTATATTTAGAGGGATTATAATTACCCTTAAGTGGAAGCTCGGGGAAATTCAAAGAATAGGCAATATTTATCAGGCCGGCATCATTAAGCCACTCGATGCAGCCCCAATAATCGGCCGCCCGCCCGCCTTTGGCCACTTTGGAAATTTGAAATTTTTTATTCTCTTTGGCAAGTTGCACCGGGATATGATTAAGCACATTGATAATTCTGGTTTGTTCCAGGCCCACAGCGTATTTGCGCACATCTTCCTTATAATTTTGTATCAAAGCGCGCTGCAGCGCCAAAATGCCCTGAAAATTACCGCTCTCGATAAATTTAGCCGAAAGACGCGGCATACCGCCAATTACGCAAAAATCTCGGAAATGACCCATAAATACTTGCATTTCCAACTCGCTAAACTGGAGCAAATCTGTCATTTTCCGCAATAATTCGCCAATAACATCATCACTATAGCCCTTGGCCCAGAGAAACTCTTCAAAATCGAGTGGCCGCATTTCATAATCCAGCTTATAGCCCACACTGTTACTCTCTATGCGCTTATAATTAAGCCCCAAAAGCGAACCGCTGCAAATAACGTCATATTCGCCGGCCAGTTTAAAAAATTTGAGAGCGGTGGCTATTTCCGGAAATTCTTGCAATTCATCAAAAACAATCAGGGTTTTATGCGGCACAAATTTTTGCCCCGGATCTATCAGAGTGATATTTTTAATAATATTTTCCGCCAAATAGCCATCTTTAGTGATTTTTTTAAACTTCTCGTCGGTTACAAAATTGATATAAACCGTATTTTCGTAATTTTCGGCAAAATGCAAAATGGAAGCTGTCTTACCGACTTGGCGAGCACCTTTAACTATCAGCGGCAATTTGTCGGCATCCTGCTGCCATTTTAGGAGGAAATCGTCTATTTTGCGCTTTATGTACATATCAGGCCTTTTTTATTGTATATTTTGCTCAGAATCACAAAAATCCGAGCGACTTTTGTGATTTCTTATACAAAAAAATGAGCGACTTTTCAAGCTGCTAGCACAAAAAAATGAGCGACTTTTATATTTTGTGCTCTAGTAGCTAAAAATGCCCTATCCGGCTTTGTAACCCACTGCAACAATAAAAGTCTGGTCTATAAGAGATAGAAAGTGTATAGAGCGTAAAACCCGGCAGCTGGCCGGGAGGAGAAACAGATGACGAAAGATATAAATGCCCGCCTCACCGAACTGGCGCAAAAACAAACGGCGCTGATGGCCGGTGGCGGAGCCGAAAAACAACACGAAAAAGGCAAATTAACAGCCCGCGAGCGCATTGAAGCGCTCCTCGATGCCGATAGCTTTACCGAGATCAATCTCTTTGTAACTCACCATTCCACTAATTTTAATATGGCCAAAACCGTCATCCCCGGTGACGGGGTGGTAACCGGCTACGGCACCATAAACGGGCGCACGGTAATGATCTACGCCCAGGATTTTACGGCTATGGGCGGCTCGCTCGGCGCCATGCACGCGCAAAAAATAGTTAAAGTGCAGGAGATGGCCTTAAAAGTCGGGGCACCCATTATCGGCATTTGTGATTCCGGCGGAGCGCGCATCCAGGAGGGCATTGAATCGCTCGACGGCTTTGCCAAGATTTTTAGAAACAATGTGCTCTCTTCCGGAGTAATTCCGCAGATTTCCGTTATTTTGGGTCCCTGTGCCGGCGGGGCGGTCTATTCCCCAGCGCTCACTGATTTTATCTTTATGGTGGATAATGTCTCCAATATGTTCATCACCGGGCCGCAGGTAATCAAAGCGGTGACCGGCGAAGAGATTTCTTCCGAGGCCCTGGGCGGGGCTTACACGCACAACACCATTTCCGGCAACTCCCACTTCCGCTGCGCCAGCGAAGCCGAGTGCTTTGACAAGATACGCAAATTATTAAGCTTTTTGCCGCAAAATAATGTTGATGTTTTACCGCCCTCCACTTGTAAAGACGACCCGGAGCGTCTTATTCCGGAGCTGCGCGAGCTGGTGCCCACCAATGCCAAAGCGGCTTATGATATGCGCGACCTCATCCATTATATTGTTGATGATGGCGATTTTTTGGAAGCGGAAGAGAGCTTTGCCACTAATATGGTGGTGGGTTTTGCCAGGCTTAACGGCCAAAGCATCGGCATTATTGCCAATCAGCCGCTCTATATGGCCGGGGCTATCGACATCAACGCTTCCGACAAAGCGGCGCGCTTTATCCGCCTGTGCGACGCCTTTAATCTGCCGGTGATTACCATTGTGGATACTCCAGGATACCTGCCGGGTAAAGAGCAGGAATATAACGGCATTATCCGCCACGGCGCCAAAGTGATTTATGCCTACTGCGAAGCCAGTGTGCCGCTTATCACCTTAACGGTGCGTAAAGCTTACGGCGGCGCGCATATTGCCATGTGCAATAAGGGGCTTGGCTCAGACCTCATGATTGCTTGGCCGCAAGCTGAGATTGCCGTCATGGGCGCACAGGGGGCGGTAAATATTCTCTACCGCAAGGAAATAGCGGCGGCGAGTAACCAAAAAGCGGCCCGCGAACAAAAAATTGCCGAATATGAAGAGCTCTTTGCCAACCCCTATGAAGCGGCTAAAAGCGGCCTTGTTGATATGATCATCGATCCGGCCACTACCCGCCCGGTTTTGGCCAAAGCCCTGCTCACTCTCTCCAGTAAGCGCGAGGTTAAACCCAGCAAAAAGCACGGCAATATGCCGCTATAAAGGCTTCTCCCTGTTTTCGCGGGCTCCTCTGCCTGCGGCGCCCTCACCAAGGCCATCAGTGCCAATTCTTACCGCGCGCCACCTCTCCATTTTTACAAATGGAGAGGGGCTCATCTATTTAAATTTACACGCTTTTCGCAAATAGCCAGCGAGATAAGGGGTGGTTCCTCCCCGAAAAAGAAAAAACAATCGCTTATTTTTTTGAGAGGAGAAAGGGGCGAAAACAGGATGCAGTACCCAAAGCAGTGAAATTTAAATTAAAAGAACTCTTTCAGCGTCCGTTCCAGATAGGCAAAATAGCTTTCACCCTCCCCCGGACCGGGGTCAATAATGACCACTTTAGCTCCCACTATGGCGGCTATTTTTTGGCTGACGGGCCGCGGCTGATAATTCTCCTGGATAATATACTTTATCGGCGCTGCTTTTAATTCGGCTACTAACTTTTTAACCTGCGCCGGGCCGGGAGCTACGCCCGGCAGCGGTTCAACTGTCGCCACCTGCTTTAGGCCCAGCCAGTGGGTTAAATAAATAAAAGAATCGTGGTAACTTACGAGGCGTTTTTGAGCGGCGCTAAGAGCCTGGAATTTACTTTGCCAGAAGGCCTCTTTAGCCGCCGCTTTTTGCTCAAAAGCATTCAAAAGATCGGCATATTGGGCGCTGTGATCAGGATCGAGCGCTGAGAGCTTTTCGCTGATGGCCCGCGCTACCAGGCGCACTTCTGGCAAACTATATAAATAGTGCGGATTGCCCTCAGTATGGACATCGCCCTGCGATCGCTCCACCGGGCCGCGCGGCACGGCCAGTGGGGTAACCACTTTGGAGGCATCGAGCAGCCCGGTACCCCCGCTTATTATGCGGCAGTTGCGGGCATTTTTTTGCACCGGCGGCAGCCAGCCAATCTCTAGTTCCATGCCGTTATAGATGAGCAAATCGGCCCGGCTCACTTTTAAAACATAATCGGGCCGGGGCGAGACAAAGTGGGGATCCTCGCCGTTACTAGCCAGAATATCTACGCTCACCAGGTCGCCGCCCAGTTCCTTGGCCAAAGCGCCCAAAGTGGGCAAAGTAGCGACAACTTTTAGCTTGGCTATAGCCGCCTCAGGCTGCAAAAAGTTAATTATAAAAATCATTAAAATCATCTTTTTAAACATTGCTGCAATTTCTCCTAAATTTTTTTAAAAAATTAACAACATCCACTAATAAAACTATGGCTATGGCTACTGCCGCCTGAGCCGGCCCCACCGGAAATTCCAGCACATAAGCCGCAAGATAGCCGCCAAAACCGCTGAGAGCGCCGAAAAGCAGCGCCGCCAAAAACATGGTGCGTAGATGCCTAAAATGGCGGGCAGCCATAGCCGGCAGGCAGGAAAAGGCAAAGACCGGCAAACTGCCCAGAATCTTGGCCGCTATGGCAATCACCACTACCAGCAAGCTATAGAGAATAATCTGAATAAGACGCACCGGCACGCCGGCCGCTTTAGCCATATCATGCCAAAAGAGGGCGCATTTAAAAGCCCGCTCGCCGTAAAGAAAAAGCGGCACAACAAGGGCACATAGCCCAATCATCAAAAGATAGTCGCTATGTTCCACCAAAACGGCATCGCCCAGCAAAATAGTGCTTATATCGTGAATTTTACCGGTAATTTTGCTGCCCACCAGCACGGTGCCGGCGGCTCCGCCCAGGTAGAGGAGAGCCAAAACGGCATCCGGCGTGGGCGACCTCCGCATGAGCGGCCCGCTTACGGCCAAAAGTAAAAGGGTAAAAACAACGCTGCCCAGGATAACCAGGCTGCCCGCAATGTGCTCAAAACCCCATAAGGTCAGTAGCCACATGGTCAGCACCGCTCCCAAGCTGGAAATTTGCCCCAAAGCCGCGCTCAAAAACACCCGCCGCCCGAGGAAAATATAGACGCCAACAGCGCCCAGCATGGCGCCGGCCAGCGTGCTGGTGATAACGGCCTCGCGGAAGAAGGCAAAATCAGCAAAAAACTGGGCGATTTTACTAGCTAATTCCATGATATCTTCTCCAAAACCGCCTCTTTGGTTCCCTGATAAAAAGTGCCTTCATGAAAAGCCAGAATATGGGTAAAAGCAGCAGGTTTTTGCTCCAGATGGTGCGAAACCGCCACCACCGCAAGCTCATGCTCCCGGCTGTACTTAGCCAAGAGTTCTAAAATCAGGGCCGCGTGGCGCTTATCCATAGCGGCTGTGGCTTCATCGAGCAAAAGCAATTGCGGAAAACGCACCAAAGCCTGGGCCAAAAGAGCGCGCTGCCGCTCGCCTGGCGAAATCTCGTGGAAGGAGCGATTTTGTAACTCCGTAAGATTAAAGGCTTTTAATACTTCTTCTATTTGCGCCCGGTGGCGGCGATAATAAAATGGCCGCCACACGGATGAGCCGCTTTCCAGCCCCAGTGCCACCACGTCACTGACCGTTGCCGGAGCAATATTGGCGGCATCGCCAAGTTGGGCAAAATAAGCGCGATTTGGCGTTAGGTGGCAGGAGCCGCCAAGCGGCGGCAAAAAACCTAAAAGCGTTTTTAGTAAAGTGGATTTCCCGCAGCCGTTTTCACCAATAATAGCCCAGATTTCGCCCGGCTCCACCTGCCAGCTAAGCGGCGCGGTAAGCGGCTTTTCGCGGCCAAAGGATAATCGCTCTGTTTCCAGAATATTAGTCATGGTGATGCTCATCTTTGTGTTCATGCTCGTGCTCTTCGCCTTCCGCTTCCAAGGTGGCGTGGGCGCTAAAGAGGTCGGTAAATTCGATATCGCCATCTATTACCTCGGCGAGTTCATTTAGCATTTCGCCCAAAATTTCTAGCTCAAAGGAAAGCTTCTGCTTTTCCGCGCTCTTCCGAGTGATATTAAGCTCCAGCGGGTGACTTATGGTGATTTCTTCCTGATGCACTTCTCCATCATGCTGATGACTATTGCTAAAAGTTAGCTCACTTGAGCCGTCCAGCACTTTTAGCTCCACTTGGTCGATGGTGAGGCTGATTTTATTAATTTCGCCATAAGAGAGCGGAATTTCCGGTAAATTGCCAAATGACACTTCCTGATTTAAAGCCGTAAGCAGCGCACTATGGTCACAGGAAATTTTGGCCACCTCTTGTAACTTACTGGTAGCGCCGCTAAGTTTTTTCTTTATCTCGTCGATACTTTCGACCTGATCGGAATTTTTTATGTGGCAGTGGCCGGCATGGCAGTTATAGTAGGGCTCCGGCGGGTTATTTATGTCAAATTCCACCGCTTTCCCGCCGCTAACTGTTTCATTATAAAGGGCAATTTCACTAATATGCAGCTTTAGTGAGTTTAAGCTGTAAGGCGCGATTTTTTCATCTTCGTCTCTAACTATTTTGGCAGTTAAGGCCAAATCAAGCATGGCTCCCGCTTCACCAGAGCCGCAGGCGGTAAGAGAGTTAAGAGTTAAAATTAAAGCTAAAATATTAATAATCTTTTTCATAATTCACCTCAAATATTAGTAGTTATGGGCCGGATGACTGCCGGCTGTAAATTCTAAAGCCAAAAAGAGCGCCCAGATGGGTTTATCAAGCCATTTGGGAATATCGACCGAAGCCTGCCCGCGAATACGCGTAAAGTGCGAAGGCGTCCAGGTGAGCTGGTAAGCCGCCCGCCAGCGATCTTTGGTCCAGGCCGGGTCTAGGTAATCATTTAAAAGGCCGCTGCCATATTCGCCGCGAACAGCAGTACCGATAAATTTATTAATCTGCCATAAGAGCTCCGCATAGCCGGCGCCGTCAAAGAGCATGTCGCCGGGAATCTGGCGAGTGCGCAAAAAGATTTCCGCCTGCAAAACAATGAACATTTCCGGGTATTTAGCCGGCGAAAACTTTAGATGCAAATCGCTGGCATAAATATTAGTGCGGTTGCCCCGGCCGGTATTGTTGGGGCCAAACTGAGCGCTTATGCCCCAAAAGAGGCCAACTTGCTTACCCATGGCAAAAAACTGTTTTATGGCCGCCGTATAGAGAAAATCGCTAAAGCCGGTAATCTCATTTTCGGTATTTAAAAAGCTGCGGTTGCTGGCACTGGAGGTGGACATCTGGGCCGAGCCTACAATCTCCACATACCAAGGCAAGGGAGTGAGCCAGGAGATCTCGAGTCCCAGGCCGCGGTTACCTTCCGAGCCATACATTTTGCCGATAACAAAGGGCTGATCGACAAAATCCCAGCTATGGGGATGAGTGGCATTGAGGCGGCCGATACGCGATAAAAACTGGCCGGCGCGCACTTGCAAACCGCCGGGCAAAGCCAGAGTAGTGACATAAGCCTCTTCCAGCTCCACGCCGGCAAGCGAAAAGACCAAATTGGCATCCGTGCGGAAGATATGGTCAACAGCTGCCCCCATATAGAGCTCAAGTTGCTGTAAATTAAATCCCAGCTTAGTTGGATCGTGAGCCCCTGTTTGCAGATTATCGGCCGAAAACCAGGCCAGAGCGAAATCGCCGGTGAGGGCAATATCTAAACTTATTTTTTGCATAAATGATTGAAATTTTTCCTTAAAATTTTGTGGTTTTGTTTCCTCCCTGGTGGTTGGTTCATCATTTTTCTCTTCATTAAAAGCGCCATCTATGGCCGCTTCTTCGGCGGCCGAAAGGGGCGCCGAAACTTCCGAAGCGCCATCAGCTACATAGGCTTCGTCGCTCATACTATCAGTGGTAGCATCTATACTACCAGGCGCTGCCGCTACCATAAGGGGCAGCAGCGCCATTAAGTAAAATGGATACATTTTCACCTCAGTTTTGCCGACAAATACACCAATGTATCTATCGGACTGCTATTTAATTTTTGCTAATTTTTCAAAAATATTAAGCAGATGGAGGCGAATGTTTGGGAGCTATGGCTAGTACGCCGCAGCTCTTAAAGGGGCCCAAAGCATAACTAGCCACTGCACCGGTGGGTAAAAACGACTGCTGCCGGCTGGCGGCAGCCTGTAAAGAAGCGGTGCCGCCAAAGTGGGCGGCCAGGCTTAAAAGACAATGATTATCCTCGGTGGTAACAATATTTTCGCTGAGAGAATTGAGATTTAAAGCACGGCCGGTGGTGCGTAAAATATGGTAATTAGCTGCATCTTCCGGCAAAAGAGAGTGGTGACCGCTCACCATGTGCAGCGGCATGGCAATAAAGAGCAGGGCCTGGAACAAAGCCAAAACGCCGGCTAGACTTCTAAAGTTAGCTCCCGCCGCCGGCAAAAGGCGCAAACGGGAATATTTGTTAGTCTGCTCTTTCATTTTTAACCACGGGTACAAACCCGCTCCATTCTCGGCGCGGCAAAATAAAACCATTGCCAGATGATGTCAAGAGCGCATAGCGTTGTTTGCTTATTTTGGGCTTAGGAGCAATTTATTTGTTATTGTCAGCCCTCTTTTAACCTTATATTATTCTGACGCCGCTTGTGGCCAGGAGGTAAAAAAATGCAATATAAAGCCGTAAATAATACTTATTTTGTGACTCTTGCTCCCGGGGAGGAAATTGTCTCCTCGCTCGAAAATTTTTGCCGGGAAACCGGCGTTAAACTGGCCTCTGTCAGCGCTATCGGCGCGGTGAACGAGATAGAAATCGGCCTCTTTCATCCGGCGGAAAAACGCTATGAAAAAGAGACCTTAAAGCGCGATTTTGAGATAACCGCGCTACTCGGCAACATTACCCAAAAAGATGGAGAACCCTACCTGCACCTGCATATTACTGTAGCCGATGAGAGCCGCCATGCCTTTGGCGGCCACTTAAACCGCGCCGTGGTGAGCGCCGCCTGCGAGATTATTGTGCAAAGCTTTGTCGGAGAAGTGGGCCGCGTTTTTAATGAAAAAATCGGGCTCAATATCTGGAAATTTTAATGACTTTAACTATTTACGCCCCATCTGCCAAAAGCCTCACCCAGAGAGCACTTATACTCTCGGCTCTCTCTGAGGGCCCTTCTCTCTTAAATAAGCCCCTTATTTGTGACGATACGCTCTTTTTGGCTGCCGCCTTAAAAAAGCTGGGAGTGGAAATTAGCCAAAAAGCCGATAGCTGGCAGATAGCCGGCCGGCCGGCTGAGTTTTTAGCCCCTAAGAAGCCGCTTGATGTGGGCGCCGCCGGCACAGCTCTTCGCTTTTTGGCTGCTTTTTCGCTCTTTTTGCCCTTTTCTTTTCGCCTGACCGGCGCTAGGCGCCTTAGCGAGCGGCCTATACAGCCGCTACTCACTTTTTTGCAAAATTTGGGTATTAAGGCCGAATTTGAGCGCAGCGCAGACAGTTGGAGTATTTTATTAAATGGTCAAAATAAAAGAGCAATAACCAAAGAGCCGCTCGCCGTTTCGGTGGCGGAGAGCAGCCAGTTTTTGAGCGGCTTACTCATGGCGGCGCCCCTTAGCGGGCAAAAAATGCGCTTTAGGCCGGCCGGCGCTCCCGTCTCCTGGCCCTATGTGGAAATGACCAAAAAGATGATGGCCCTTTGGGGCGGGAGCGTTATGGATGACGGCCAGGTTATAACTATCTCAAGTGGCTGTTATCATGGCATAAATTATAGCGTGCCCGGCGACTTTTCGGCGGCGGCTTATATTTGGGCGGCGGCCAAAATCCGCCGCGTAGAGGTGAATATTCCCAACTGCCTGGCCAGCGGCATGCAGCCCGATGAGCACATTTTGGCATATATGAGCCAAATAGAGCGCGGCGAAAAGGTGACTATAAACTTGAAAGAGTCGCCCGATCTTTTGCCGCCGCTGGCTGTTTGGGCTCTTTTTGCCGGAAAACAAGTTGTTTTTACTAATATTTCTCATGTGGATTTAAAAGAGTCGCCGCGCGGGGCAATGCTGGCTAATGAGCTCAGGAAAGTGGGGGCCAATATAAGCTGGGACGGCTCTACTTTGGCTATTAACCCGGCACCATTACATAGTGGTGCTATGCTAGAGACAGCCGGTGACCACCGCCTGGCTATGGCTTTTGGGCTACTTGGCCTCTTTTTGCCCCAAATAGCTATAGATGACCGGGAATGTGTAGCCAAATCCTACCCGGAATTTTGGGAGATGCTGGGCGAGCTGGAGCACGTTCATAGCCAGCAGTGCTAAGGCCCCGCCAAAACTGCCCGCAATTCTTCCATAAAAAGCTCAGACACCGGCGTAAACTGCTGATGCTTTTTCCATATAATATACATTTTCGTCTCCAGCCTGGGTGCCAGCGGTCTGAAGCATAATTCACTTCCGGAAGAGGTATCGGCCAGTTTATCAAACGTCAGCATATACCCAAGGCCTTCCCTGACAAAGACACTGCCGTTATAAAAAAGATTCAAGGTGGTAAATATATTCAGTTTTTCAACTTTATCTCCGCACCAGCGCGGAAAATCTGTATGAATTGCCTGCACCGAACAGATGAGTGGCAAACCGATTAAGTCTTCGTAATAAATAGATTTCTTCTCAGCCAGCTTGCTGTCTTTGCGCATGACAACGCCCCAGACATCGGGTATGGGAATTTCGATATAATTATATTTTGCCAGATCCGGCGCCTCGCAAATCAGCCCAAAATCCAGCTGTCCGCGATTTAATCTTTCGGCCACCTGTTCAGTATTGCCGCTCGTTAAGTGATAGCGAACCCCCGGGTATTTTGCTAAAAATGATTTCACCGCCTGGGCAATATAGCGAATTTGATAAGATTCCGCACAACCGATGTAGATATCTCCGCCCGTGATATCATCCAGCGCTTGAAATTCCCCCACCGTTTTGTCAATCATGGCCACGATATCTTCTGCGCGCTGCAATAGTAGCATACCTTCTTCGGTCAGATTCATGCTGGCACTGCCGCGCCGAAAGAGTTTTTTACTAAGCTCTTCTTCCAGCTCTTTCATTTGCTTTGATAAAGCCGGCTGCGAAATATGAAGCCGCTCTGCCGCCCGTGTCATATTGCCCTCGCGGGCAATCACGATAAAATTTCTTAAAATCCGCACTTCCATAGTAGCCGCCACCTCCTGGTGTTATTCTAAAATAGAATAACATGAAATAAAATATAAATATTGGATATTTCATCCCCATAGCGGTATCAGCATATTGTAAGGGCGCGGCGCCTTGGCTAAAGGCCGCCGGCCATGCCGGCAAGCTATTGGGGGCAGCCAGGCATGGATCCCCCAACAATTACCCCCCAAAACAGCGAGGTATTTTATGAAAAAAATCACTCTCTTAGTCTTATGGCCATTATTTTTCGCCGCTTGCAGCAGCAATTCCACAGGCTCTCACGATTGCCCGCAAAATTTAAACCCAAACGCTGCCCCCAAAGCAGTAAAACCGGCTAATGAAGCCAATAACCAAGGAGTAGAAGCCATGAATCTGGAGCAAAAATGGGACAAAGTCTTTAAAGAGAGCAGCAAAGTAAAGCACCAAAAAGTCACTTTCCGTAACCGTTTCGGCATCACGCTCGCCGCTGATATGTATATTCCCCAAGATGCTGCCGCTAAGAAACTCCCGGCCATCGCTGTTTCCGGCCCCTTTGGCGCGGTGAAGGAGCAATCGTCCGGTTTATATGCTCAAACTCTGGCCGAGCGCGGCTTTTTAACCATCGCCTTTGACCCCTCTTTTACCGGCGAATCGGGCGGCGAGCCGCGCTACATGAACTCTCCGGATATCAATACCGAGGATTTTAGCGCTGCTGTTGATTTTCTTACGGCCCATGAGCTCGTAAATCCCGACGCCATCGGCATTTTGGGCATCTGCGGCTGGGGCGGCATGGCTATCAATGCGGCCGCCATCGACACGCGCATCAAAGCCACTGTGGCCTCAACCATGTACGACATGAGCCGCGTTACCGCTAAAGGCTACAACGATTCTGCCGATTCCGCCGCAGCCCGCCAGGCTCTCCGCAAGCAAATGAGCGATCAGCGCACTATTGATTATAAAAAGGGCACTTATGAGCGTGCCGGCGGCGTTATCGATCCGCTCCCCGATAACGCCCCGCAGTTTGTTAAAGACTATTATGCCTATTACAAAACGCCGCGCGGCTACCATAAGCGCTCCCTCAACTCCAACGAAGGCTGGGCCAAAACCGCCGCCATCTCTCTGCTCAACAGTAAACTACTCGCTTATGCTGATGAAATTGTAAATCCCGTTCTCATCATCCACGGCGAAAAAGCCCACAGCCGCTACTTTAGCGAGGGCGCTTTTGCCAAGATGACCGGCCGCCATGTAAAAAACGAAAACGCCACCGTCGGCAATAAGGAAATTATGATCATCCCCGGCGCCAATCATGTGGATTTATATGATAATATGGAGAAAATCCCCTTTGATAAGCTGGAGAAGTTTTTTAGGGAGAATTTGAAATAAGCTCATAAAAACGGTGCCATGTAGGTAGGAATAAGGGTTGTAGCGCCGTTTTTAGCCAAATCTTTGGTGTAAATTAGGTATTCGGTGTAATCTTTGTCCCAAAGCAAAGCGTTACAAACAAACCATTTTCCGCTTTCCCGCAAATTTTTTTGGTCTAAAAACACCGTACCCCCAAAATTTTTTCAGGCAAAAAACACCGTACCCCCGAAATTTGCCGGCTAAAGCAGAGCCGCAGCGCCGGCGCCCTCACCCTGACAAGTAGCGAAAATTATTGGCATCTCGCCCCTCTCTGTTTTTACAAACAGCGAGGGGCGCCGCAGGTTCAAATGGTTCACTTTCTTCAGGCAAACGACATGAATTTGCTCAAGTTTCCTCTTGCGCCGCTAGGGGCGCTATGCTAGCGTGACTTCATTCGCGTTTTGTGTTAAAATATTCACTGCGATTTGGAGGGCTTAATGGCTTCGCGCAAAAAAACTTAACAATATTAGCAAATTACCGGTGCTTACCGCCCTCACCCCGCCGCTTTGCGGCACCCCTCTCCATTTTTACAAATAGAGAGGGGAATTTACAATAATTCTCAGCAGTTGCTGGGGTAACGGCAAAGAGGAGGGCATCATGGCTGCCGAATTTGTACTTACCTATATGAGCGGCGACCGGGCGCGCTGGGCCAGACAATTTCAGGATGAAATGGCCGATATAGATAGAAGATCCAGCGCGGCTGCGATATTGGAAAAGGGCATGGAAAAGGGCATGGAAAAAGGCCGGGCAGAAGGCCGGGCAGAAGGCCGAACAGAAGCAATGCTGGAACTAGTAAAGAGTAAACTCCTCTCCGCCGCCGAAGCGGCCCGGCGCCTTAATATGTCCGAAAGCGAGCTAAAAAAGCTCTTGGAAGAGAACTAAGCCAACTATACTGTTCACTGTTCCGCTCCGCTATGGAGCCGTTCTCAACCACCGCATTTGGCTTTTTTTAATCCCTCACCCCGACAAGTATTGGATTTTATTGGCATCTCTCCCCTCTCCGTTTTTACAAACAGCGAGGGGCTCAGGTTGCGTAACTTGGCGATAGCGCTGGATAATTAGGCAGAAGCGGGCAAAAAAGTTGGTGTCTATTTTCCCAGCCTCTCCAGCCGTTGGACTGCCTTCGTAAGCGCCAACATGGTCCAGCGCGTCGCGATGCGCTGGTACACATCATCATAAAGCACAAATGAATCCCTAAATTCATCGTCACGGAATTCGGTAGAATATTTTCGCTGACATTTAAGACAAATACGGCAGGTGTATGGAGTCGATCTCCACTTGGATATAAAGCGTGACTCAGTGGTATATATCAATGTTCTCCCACCACAATATTCGCAAGTTCCGTAAAGATTACTCAGTGTTAAAAGCTTACCGAGCGTAGCGCCGCTATAGCGTCCAAGCCAAATAGGTTTATAGACATAGATATTTGAGAGCTCCTCACTGTTATATATACCGCGGCTATACTTTTTAATTAGCGGGTAATTCTCCACAAATAGCTTAAAGGGCAATTCGATGCGCTCTTTTAAAAGCGGTATCCTGGCCTTTTCGTCGGGCGTCAAATCAGGGACTTCTTCCGCACTAATATCCAGAATTTGTCTAATAAGCTGATCGGTATCAGGGGCCCAAAAGTCTCTTGGCTCAAAAAAACCATCAAAGCGGGAAAAGAATTTATTTCTGTTAAAACCTTTTGTCCCCTGTGCGAGGCGTATTTTCTCAGCTCTATTACCTATTTCTTTGCGCGAAAGACCGAGCTCACTAATCTTTTGCTTATAATACTCCTGGCGCAAGCGGGGCCATTTTTGGCGCAGCATAATAAACTCGGCCTCGGCCGCTTCGCCTTCCGGCAGCTCTCTGGCCATCTCGGCCGTGGGATATTCCAAATGTAGCGCTTCTCTTTTAAGTGGCGGCCTAGCGCTCTGGGAACTCGCTATCTCGGCAGTGCCTTCAACTTTTTTATCTGCTAAATTATTTGTGATTTCGCTAGCTTGCATTTGTATCTCCTTTAGCATTTTATATACCGCAGCAAGTAGAGCTATAAATTCGCGGTATGATCACCATCTTTTGGTCTAGCCTCTCCAAAAGATAGTATTACTATACCACAGTTCGGTTCAAAAGGCAAGTATAAAATCGGTCGGCGTGCGCTGACATCTCCCATGGGGCGCGAGGTAGAGAAAAATAGCTCTGGGGGCTTAGGCGGGGCGGTCGTCCCGGCAGCACGCTGCCATCACCAACTTTCCTCTGGCCTCTTAAGGGAGGTATTCTTAAAAACCAGCGGCAGGAGGCACGAGGGAAGAAATAGGGTGCTGGAATATGAGAATTGTACTGTTTTATCCAGTGGCTGATTATTTGCTTTATCGTGGTAATCGTGAATCTTTCCATTGCAAAAAACTAAGTTTTCAACCTCACTGGAACTACATCAAATTAATTTAAGCCCCAACCTTCATAAAGAATTTTTAGCCGATTTTCTTGCAGTTGTTGGCATTCTTTAGCAGTATAATTTTCAAAAGCAAAACTAGCGCGGGTAATAATATAGCTGGAGAAACTCTTAGTTCTTGATGTATTTTCCTTTTTAACATGATAAGCGTGATTGCGGTTTGATGTATTTTTCCCACTAGAAATCAAGCATAAATTTCCAATTCTATGTAACCAGTATTTTCTTTCATCTTCCGTCCATTTTTTCTGCCAATATGAGTCAGAATCATTTTGAGGTAAAACGTGTTCTATAGTGATTTTTTTCCCGCTATTCATATCTGAATAGGCACTTTCATTCCGATCACTACACCATTGGTTGAGATGGAGCAGAATATACTTTGTAAAAACCGCGCCCAATGAATCATATATTGGCCCATCAAGCATCTCTCTAAAATTCTTTTTCTCATCATCTGTTAGCTTTAAAGACAAGAGATTTTCTGAAGTAGGCGGAGTTTCCTTAAGAGCCTTAATTTCTTTAATGATTTTGAAATAACGACTCAAACGGTGTGAGCGCCCTACCTTTTTTAACCTAAAATAGGTTGCTAATGCTTCCATTCTTTGCAACAAAGAAGAAAACTGTTCTCGGAGTTCTTTGCAGTTGGGATCTGCTAAACGAGCATTATCAAAACTACGCTTAAGACACATGGTAACTGGTACCCAATCAGAATTCTCATGGGTATTTAAAAATGCAATCATACGGTAAATATCTTTTGCACAGGTTTCTTCAAATACTTTAATTTTATTTTTTTTATCATCGTCATTCTCTGCAAAAATATCTTTTACGTAATCATCAATATTTTTAACAAACATAAAATGAGGAACTGTTTGAATCAGTTTTTGTAAAAAGGTGTAATAATCCTTCTCACCATTTTTATCATTCGGAATCAATTCTATATAATCATTGATAAGAGCTACCGAAGACTTTTTCTCCATCTGTTCCATACGATACTGAATTAACATATCATTAAAAACTTCAGAATTTTCCAATTGGCTTTCCATATTCTGCCATTGTTGCACAGCATAATCCTTGTCACTCTGCAGTTCACCAATTACGCGAGCTTTTATAATATCGACATCCTGCAAAGCCATTCCACGTGCATTCAAAGTCGAGAAAATACCAATAGCTATCTGAACATTTGTTGTTTCTACTCGAACAATTGCACAATAGTCTAATATATGCCAAGCAAAAGCATCTAGTTTTTCACAATCATTTTTAAAACTATCAGCTAAACATTCTTCAAGTAACCATTTTATATTATCACGCATATGCGCTGATGCTGGTGAACCTGGGGATTGGTTTTTAATAGTGTCTTCGATCATATTAGGTGTTTGAAGATTCTGCAAATAACAATTGTCCAATTTATTAGTATTTATAACAATCCGGCGCGAAGCTTTTCTGTGCCACTCTTCTTCATTCTCAATGCTTGGGTTTCTAATTTTTGATATTCTATTTGCATCATAATTACATTTTTCTAGTTGAAGAAGAATGGCCGTCAGAAGCAACTGCAGAGATATAATACGTTGTTGTCCATCTATAACTTCATAATATTTTTGTGTTTTTTTTGACTTCTTTTCTTGTTCAGCCAGAACAATGCATCCAAGAAAATATTCATCCTCCTTTCTGCTGATAAAATGATCGTATATATCATCAAATAGCTGACCTACCTTTTCAGTATCCCACACATAAGGACGCTGATAGTAGGGTATTTCATAGACATTCTCTTCTTCAAACAATTCACGAATCGAATTAACGGCAGCTTTAAAATTCTCTTCAGCCATTTCTAACCTCCTCATGGAAATGTCAAGTTTAAATTATTGCATGTAAACAGCACAGCATACAATAATTCACACACATATACCAAGTTTATGCATTAAGCAACACATAAATATCGGTGCCGAAATTAAGGGGCTGCATAGAAAAGATGTCCCGGAAATCCCGCCAGAGGTAATTCGTGAACTTATTGTAAACGCCGTAATGCACAGGAACTATCTGGCGCATTCCAACATCCAGGTTTGCATTTTTGATGACCGTATTGAAATAACCAATCCAGGTGGTTTATATGGCGGCCTGACAATGGAAAAAATGCTCTCCGGAATTTCCAGTATTAGAAATGAATTAATTGCCGATATCTTTCTAAAAATGGGCATTGTGGAAAAATGGGGAACGGGAATAAAACGAGTCAGAGAACTTTGCCAAGAAAGCGGCTTAAGCGATGTTGAATATTCTGCGGATGAAGATTTCTTTACCGCAGTGGTTCATAGGCCCAAAAAGTTCCCCAAAGTTCCCCAAAGTTCCCCAAAGTTCTCCAAAAGTTCACCCAAAGTTCCCCGAAGTTCCCCAAAAGTTCACCCAAAGTTCCCCGAAGTTCCCCAAAAGTTCACCCAAAGTTCCCCGAAGTTTCCCAAAAGTTCACCCAAAGTTTCCCGAAAAAGATACCAGAAAATGCGCTACTAACATTAGAAGAGCTAAAGAAAAATCCCAAGGCATCTTCGACGGAGATTTCCGCAGTTATTGGTATAACCTCAAGAGCGGTAAAGAAGCATTTCGCAATTTTAAAAGAACATGGACTAATCGAATATGTTGGAGGCAGTAGAGGCGGACATTGGATTATAAAAGATGAGCCTGCTGAACCTTACCATTCCTAAGTAGCCTTTCTAAAGGCGCACCTTGCCATTTGTAAAATTAAAGATGGGCAAGATGCCAATAAATTCCAATACTTGTCAGTGTTGGTACCTCCGTTTGATTGAAATAATGCATGATTTTGACGGATCCTATGTTGAAATAATGCGCAATTTTGGCTAACTGCATGTTGAAATAATGCGTAATTTCGGCAAATCGCCGCTGGGCGCTCACCTTATGGCGCTAGGCTGCCCATAGTGCTCTCAAATTTTCTATTGACACGGTGTCAGCGAGCTGTTAAATATAACCTTGCTGACACGGTGTCAGTAAGCAAACGGAGCTCTTTATGAATTCAGTAAGTGAACTCACCATGGCCCGCAAAAACGAAATTATCGCCGCTTGCCGGCAGCTCTATCAGACTAAATCCTTCCGGGAAATCACTATTAAGGATA
>JAEEML010000132.1 GCA_016283195.1 Deltaproteobacteria bacterium
AAAGCGCAAATCGGTACGGGATTTTTAGGCATTTTGCCATATTTCCACGCCTTTGCCATGTCCACTTCTTTTAATTTGCCGTTTCTTCTTGGCGCCTGGGTATTGCTCTTTCCCAAGCCGCCCAAGCCGGAAGAGCTTTGCAAACAAATAGTAGCCAAATCACCTAAATCAACCACAGAAATGATTTATTGCGGCGTTGAGGTGCTCTTTCAGCGCTTGGCCGATTTCCCCGATGTGGAAAAGTATCACCTTGGCGGCAAATTGGGGCTCTGTGTCTCCGGTGCCGGCCCGCTCCACAGCTATGTGCGCGAGGCTTTTGAAGCTAAAGTGCCCGGTGCCCGCCTGGTAGAAGGCTATGGACTCACCGAGGCCAGCCCGGTTGTCTGCGCCGGCCCGTTTTATGGCAAAAACAAGCCCGGCAGTATCGGCTTGCCATTTGTTGGCACCGATTGCAAAATAGTGGATATCGCCACTGGCGAGCAGGAATTGCCCCCCGGTCCGGATAATGTCGGCGAGCTTATTGTTCACGGCCCGCAGGTGATGAAGGGCTATTTGCGCCAAGATGATGAAGGGCGCGATCTCCGCGAAATTGATGGAAAAATTTGGCTTTATACCGGCGACCTCGGCTATATGGACGAAGAGGGTTCCATCTTCCTTTGCGATCGTAAAAAGCAGCTCATAAAACACAAGGGCTATAGTGTTTTTCCAAAAGAAGTAGAGACTTTGGTGGGGCAGCATCCGGCTATTAAAGAGGTGGCGGCAGCCGGTATTCCCGACAGAACCACTAACGAGCAAATAAAAGCCTGGGTGGTTTTAAAGCCGGAATTTGTTGGCAAAGTCACAGAGGAAGAAATTAAGGATTGGTGCAAACAAAATATTACTCATTATAAAGTTCCGCGTTATATAGAGTTCCGCGATTCTCTGCCCTGTAATGCGGTGGGTAAAGTAATGCGCCGGGAATTACAAGAAAATGATCCTTTATATATTGAATATTATAAACAAAAATAAGGAGGTATCTTGATGAAAAAGTCTTTTACGGTATTGCTGAGTGCGCTTATGCTTACGGCCACTTCTCTTACGGCTTGTAATAGTAAAAAGGCCGAGGCTCCGGCGGCTCCGGCGTCCCAGGTAGCAGCTCCGGCAGTGGCTCCTGCTCCGGCTCCGGCAGCTCAGGCTACCGATTCCGCCAGCGATAATGTTGCCCATTGTGCCGATGGCAGTGTTTGCCCAGTTGAATGAGGAGATAAATATGAGTGATTTCAATATATTAGTTGCAGGTAAAAGTGGCGCCGGCAAGCAGCCGAGAATCGATGCTTTGATTGAGATGTATGGTCTTAGCCAGCTCTCTACCGGCAATATCTTTCGCTTTTATTTAAAATTATTAGATGGTATTAACGGCTTGCCCAGCCGTGAAGCTATTTGGGATAGTGCTGAAAATTGGTTTATAGAAGACGACAAAATAGCCGCTATGATAGAGCCCTTGTTGGCCGGCCATGATGTGGCGGTTAATGACGCTGTTTTAGCTCTAAAAGTGCAATATTTTGTTTTGCAAGGCCTCTTTGTGCCCGACCAAATCACCAATGAGCTCTTTTATGCTGCTTTTGCCAAAAAAGGCTTTAAAGGCTGCGTACTTGACGGCTATCCGCGCACCGTGCAGCAGTGTGACTTTTTGCTGGATACAGTAAAAAAAGCCGGCACCGAAATAGCCTTTATTCTACTGGTGGATGCCGAGGATGATAATATTATAAAGCGCCTTACCGGCCGGCGTATTTGCAGCGATCCTAATTGTGCCAAAGTATATCACTTGCAATATAATCCGCCCAAAGACGGCCGTTTTTGCACTGTGTGCGGAGCTGAGGTTTTGCAACGCGGCGATGATACCGAAGAAAAAATAATCAAGCGCCTGCAGGAGTTTAGAGACAAAGCCAAACCGGCTGTCGATTATCTGGTGAGTAAAGGGCTAAAGCTGGCGGTGGTGCCGGGTAATTTGCCGAAATTTTCGCCGGAGGCTGTGCTGGAAAGTGTTAAAGAGGGCATAGCCGCTGCCGGAATTAAGGTTTGATATATAATAAGGCTACCGATTTTTTGTAAAGCAACTAGCTGAAATTTATAGATAAAATAAATATAAGTAAGAATATATAAAAATGAACAGCAACACCATTTTAATCAATGCCATCAGTCAGGAACGCCGCGTAGCTTATTTGGAGAGCGGGACTCTGGCGGAATATTACAGCGAGCGTCAGGACGAGCATACGGTGGTGGGCAATATTTATAAGGGCAAAGTAGTGCGTGTATTGCCCGGTATGCAAGCGGCTTTTGTCGATATCGGCCTGGATAAGGCGGCCTTCCTTTACGCTGCCGATGCCATGAAACAAACCTCTGTGCGAGACGAAGAAGACGGCGGTCGTGAGAGCAATGACTTGCCGCTGGATATGCCCTCTATCGGTGAGCTGGTAAAACCCGGCCAGGAACTTATTGTGCAAATTAAAAAAGCGCCAGTTGGTACCAAGGGCGCGCGCATTACCACGCATATAACTCTCCCGGGGCGTTTTTTGGTGCTCATGCCGGAAACCACCCATGTGGGGGTGAGCCGGCGCATTGCCGATGATGCCGAGCGCCAGCGGCTGAGAACGCTTTTGGAAGAAGTAAAAGGCGAGGATCAAGTTGGCCTTATTGCCCGTACAGTGGCCGAAGGAGTTTCGCGGGAAAAGCTGAGTGCCGAAATTAAGATGCTTAAAACTATGTGGGAGAGTATCAGCCAAAAGGCCTTTTATGCTCCGGCGCCCAGCTGTATCCACGAAGATCTCGATTTGGTGCTTAGGGCAGTGCGCGATATTTTGGATGATAATGTAAATCAGGTAATTGTCGATAATCCCATTGAGTGTGAGCGCATTGAACACTTTGTGGAGATGATTGCCCCGGCCAAGCTCAAGGCTGTTAAATATTATAGTGAAATTATGCCGCTTTTTGACCGCTATGGCGTGGAAAACGAAATCGAACGGGCCATGGATCACAAGGTTTGGCTCAAAAGCGGCGGCTATATCGTTATCGATCCCACCGAAGCGCTCACGGTTATTGATGTCAATTCCGGCAAATTTGTGGGCCATAGCAGCCTGGAGCAGACAATTACCCAAATAAATGTTGAGGCGGCCAAAGAAATAGCTTTGCAACTTAGGCTACGCAACATTGGCGGCATTGTGATTATCGATTTTATCGATATGGAAGAAGAGTATAACAAAGAGCGCGTTTTGGTGGTGCTGGAGGAGGCTTTAAAGCGCGACCGCTCGCGTAGTTATGTTGTCGGCATGACCGAACTTGGCCTCGTGCAACTTACCAGAAAGCGCTATCAGGAGCCTCTGGGCACGGCAGCCACCGAGCCTTGCCCGCACTGTTTGGGAACCGGCCGGGTAAAGACGATCACCACGATTGTGCACGAAGTTTTTCGTTCTGTGCAACGTTATTTGCTTAGTGCCGATTGTTCGGCTATCTTGGTAAATGTGAATCCGGCGGTGGCCGATTACCTCTATGAACAAGAGGAGGAAGCCGTTGGAATATTGGAAGAAATGACAGGTACTGAAATAATTTTCGTGGCCCGCGAAGGTTACCACGAAGAGCGTTTTGATATTGTTGGCACACCAAAACGGAGCGAAGATTGATGACGCAGGCAGGCGAAAATAAAAAAGGGATTGAGCGGCGCAGAGCCAAACGTTATGAAATTAATCACCAATTTCAAAGCGTTGATGAATTTTTGCGCGAATATGCCATGAATGTTTCGGCCAGCGGTGTTTTTATTCGCACCGAAGAGCCGTTGCCTGTTGGTACTAAAGTAAAACTGCGTTTTACCGTGGTGCTGGATGATTTTGAGACCATAGAGGGCGTAGGGGTAGTAGCCCGCAGTGTACCTGTCGGCGGCCCGGAAGCGGCGGGCATTGGCGTTGTTTTTACATCGCTTACTCCGCACAGCCGCGAGGTTTTAAGCCGCCTGTTTATTAAAAACGGGCAAGATGGGGCAGGGAAAAATGGCTAAACCGCTGGCTGTTTGTGTTATCGGCGCCGCCGGGCGCATGGGTAAAACGCTTATTGGCGAAATTGCCCGCACGCCTGATAAATATATTTTAAGCGGGGCTTTGGAACATAGCGCTTCACCATTTTTAGGGCAGGATGCCGGCACAACGGCCGGGATAGAGCCTTTAAAAATTAAAATTGGCTCTAATCCCGAAGAAGCTCTTAAAGGCGCTGATATTGCTATAGATTTTAGCGCTCCAAGTGCTTTGAAGATAACCGCTGCCGCGCTTAAAGCTCAAAAATGCCCGCTGCTTTTAGCTACCACGGCTCTTTCCGCTGCCGATGAAGCGGCTTTAAAAGAGCTGTCACAAGAGACGGCCGTTTTGGCGGCGCCTAATTTTAGTCTCGGTATTTACGCTTTGCGGCGCGCCGTCAAAGAGGTGGCCAGGCTTTTGGCCGATAAAGGCTTTGAAGCCGAGCTTTTGGAGATACATCACAAACACAAAAAAGATGCTCCTTCCGGCACAGCCAAGCTGCTCATAAATGATTTAATTGAGAGCGGTATTGCCGGGGAAGCCGTTTATGACAGAGCCGGGAAGAGCGGAGCGCGTGAGGCTGATTCTCTGGGTGTTGCCGTGCTTAGAGGCGGCGATGTGGCCGGCGAGCACAAGGTTTACTTTTTGGGCGAGGGCGAGCGTTTAGAACTTGCTCACTTAGCTTCCGGAGCCCAGCTCTTTCCGCGCGGGGCTTTAAAAGTAGCTCTTTGGCTTATTCACCAAAAACCGGGCCGTTACACAATGGACGATTTTTTCGGAGCCTGAAATGAAAATTCTTTTGCCCCTGTTATTAGCTATTTTTACAGCCGCTCAGGGGCAAGTAGTGCCGACAAAGAGCAAAAAAGAGGAGCCTATTCCCTTCCGCTGCGATCGCATGGCTATGGATGGCAAAAATTATAGCGTGAGCTGTCAGGGCAATGTGCTCATTAAGTATGATACTTTGCTCCTTTGCTGCGACACTTTCAGTGCCAGGGCCAATAAAGATTGGGAGTGGCAAACTCTCGATTGCAAGGGGCGCGTGCGTGCTTATATGGACGACCGCTGGCTCTGGGGTGATGAGGGGCGCTATTTGGTAGGCGATGAAAAGCTGGAAATCAGCGGGGATCCGCTTTTAAAACAGGGGCGCTCTTGGTTTACCGGCAGCAAAGTTGAAGTTTACAGCAAAACCCAAACCGTGCAGCTCATAAAGCCGCGCGGTACATTGGCCCGTGATGTGGATACCGGCAAAAGGCCCAAAGTTAATGCCAAAAAGTTGCCGGCTACCTGCCCGATCCCCTTCCGCAGTGCGGAAATTAACAATCTTCCAACCGATGGCCATAGCGATGAGTGAAAATGCCATAGATGCCTCTAATTTGTTGGAAGCCCGGGATTTGGTAAAAAGCTACAAGGGACGCCGGGTGGTTGATGGTGTCTCTTTCAAAGTAAAGACTGGCGAAGTGGTGGGCCTTTTGGGCCCTAACGGTGCCGGCAAATCCACCTCTTTTAATATGGTTATGGGTCTGGTGCGCCCCGATGCCGGCACCATTATGCTTGGCGGTAAAAATCTAACAAAATTGCCACTTTATAAGCGGGCGCGCGCCGGTATAGGCTATCTGGCCCAGGATCCGTCTGTCTTTCGCGGGCTCACTGTGCGCCAGAATTTTATGGCTGTACTGGAGCGCAGCAAGCTCTCTTACAAAGAGCGCCTGGCGCGGGTTGAAGAAATTCTTTCTTCATATTCTCTAAGTCATGTGGGCGATAATTACGGCCTTAGGCTTTCCGGCGGTGAAAGGCGCCGCGTGGAGGTGGCCAGAGTGCTCATTCCCCACCCGTCACATGTGCTTTTTGATGAGCCGTTTGCCGGTATAGACCCCATTGCTGTTAAAGAAATTCAAAATATAATCATGGAGTTACGCCAAAAGGGCCTTGGCGTTCTTATTACCGATCACAATGTGCGTGAGACCTTGCACATTTGCAATCGGGCTTATTTAATTACCGAGGGGCGTATTTTTATGGAAGGCACGCCGGCGGAAATTGCCGGTAATGTGCAGGCGAGAAAGGTCTATTTAGGTGAGGAATTTAGGCTTGATTAAACTGCCTAAAGGGGTAAAATACCCGGCTATGAAAAGGTACGTCATGTATTTTTGCGGAGTGCTGGAATGGAAATAAAGCTTCAGCAACGTCTTAGCCAGCAAATGGTTATGACGCCGCAACTGCAGCAAGCTATTAAGCTCATGCAAATGACTTCCACCGAGCTCGAGGCTTTTATAGAAGAGGAGCTTTTGGAAAATCCGGCTCTGGAGCGCATGGAAGAAAATCAAAATGAGCCGCTTGCCGCCGAATGGAATATGGGTCTGGAAGAGGAAAACCAGGCTTTAGCAGGCGAGGAAACGTCTTCATCAGAGCATAGTGGCGAAGAAGAGTCTTTTGTGCCCGGCGAAGGCGGTGGCAGTGGTGACGAAGCTGCCGCTTCCGAAGAAATCAGCGAAAAGCGCATGGCCGAGGATATCGACTGGGAAAGCTACTTAAATACCGGCAATGCCATTTTGCCGCCGGCAGCCGGTGAGGGCAGCGATTATAACGAAGTAAGCTCTTTTGAAAATTATATAGGCGGCGCTATTTCTCTCGCTGACCATTTGGAATGGCAAGTTAACGTGAGCTCCGATTTTAGCCCGGAAGAGCGGGAAATAGCCGGGCGCATTATCGGAGCTTTGGATGAGCGCGGTTATGCGCCGGCTGACATTGTCGATGCTGTGGCTGCCGATCTTTCCTGTTCGCCTGATTTTGTTCAGGCGGTACTTTTTAAAATACAGGATTTGGACCCGACCGGTGTTGCTGCCCGCAGTTTGGAAGAGTGCCTGACTACACAGGCCAAAAGTTTTGGTATAAATAATGATATTGTTTATGCCATTATTGACAAATATCTGGAAGAAGCTTCTAAAGGTCGCACTTTACAAATTGCCAAAGAACTCAAAGTAAGTGAAGGCGAGGTGCGTAAGGCGCTTAAACAAATTTCGCGCCTTGAGCCCTGGCCGGCCCGCAATTTTTCTTATACGCCGGCGACGGCAGTGCGCCCGGATTTAACGGTGATACGCAATAGTGCCGGTGAATACGAAGTTAGTGTGGAAGGTAATAGTTCTCAGCAATTATGCCTCAGCGGCTATTGCAAAAATCCTATTTTTAAAGATAACGCGGCGGCCAAAGTGTATCTTAAAGAGCGCATCGGACGGGCCAAATGGTTAATAAAGAGTATATATAACCGCGATAATACGTTGCGCCTGGTGATGGAAACCATCATAGCTTTTCAAAGCGACTTTTTTGCAACCGGCGATATCAAGACGCTAAAGCCGCTTATTCTAAAAGATGTGGCCGATCAACTGGAGATTAGCGAATCCACAGTTTCCAGAGCTACGGCCAATAAATATGTAGAGACCGAGCATGGAATTTTCCCTCTAAGACTCTTTTTTAAAACCAGTTTGGCATCCAGTGCCGGCGATGATGTTTCCACCGAAGGAGTGCGCCAAACTATTGCCGAGCTCATAAAGGGCGAGGACAAAGCCCATCCCTTGTCCGATCAGCAACTGGTGGATATTTTGCAAAAAAAAGGTATTGCAGTGGCCCGGCGTACTGTAGCCAAGTATAGGGAATCTTTAAATATTCCCTCGACATCTGTGCGCAAAAGAGCTATTAAATAAGTGGCGGGACAGAAATTTCCGGCGGCGCTGTTGGAGCGGAAGAGATGATGAAAATCCCCAAAGAGAGCACATACGCCAAAGTGCTGGAAAATAATAAATATTACAGCCACTTGCAAGTTTTATGCGCCCACTCCGCTTTGGATAGAGAGGTTATCTCTTTGGCTGTGCGCCGCGTTGGCTTGGCTCTGGCCGGCTTTTTAAACTCTTGTGAAAAAGGTTCTATCTGGCTTCTGGATCGCGATGAGCTGAATTATTGGGCTTCAAAATATAACGAGCCGCAAATTATCAAAAATTTTGCCAATAAAGCTCAGCCGGCTTTGCTTATACTCTGTGAGGAAGAGAGTGCTCCTGATTGCCTGGTGGCCGCTCTTAGCGAGCAGGATATTCCCCTAGTGGCCACCGATATTTCCTGCCAGGAACTGGCGCAATCGCTGAGCTGGCAACTTGGCAAATGGTCTTCGCCGCGTGATATGACTCATGGCACCTTGCTGGATATTTTCGGCGTTGGAGTGCTTTTAAAGGGCAAGAGCGGTATCGGTAAGAGCGAATGTGCTCTGGAGCTCATTATGCGCGGCCATCCGCTGGTGGCCGATGATGTGGTGGATCTCACTTTAAGAAGCGACCATGTAAATGGCTCCAGCCCGGAACCTGTTAGAAATCTCTTGGAAATACGCGGCCTTGGCATTGTTAACGTGCGCGACCTTTTTGGCATTATTGCCGTGCGCGACAGCAAAAAGATAGATATGGTGATTGAACTCACCGAGTGGCAGCCCGGCCAAATGGTTGAGCGCCTGGGTGTTGAAGAAGAGCAAACAGAGCTTTTGGGAATATCTCTGCCTTATTTGGTTATACCTGTGCGCCTGGGGCGTGATTTAGGCTCTATTATCGAAGTGGCCGCCAGAAATCTGTTGCTCCGCCAGGCCGGTATTAATACGGCTCTGGCCTTGGAAGAACATCTTGATGAGATAATTGCCCATAATAAGGAATACGGAGAATAGATGAATCCTCTAAAAATAATAATAATTAGCGGAGTTAGCGGTTCGGGAAAATCCACGGCCATTAAGGCTTTGGAGGATCTCGGCTACTACTGTGTGGATAATTTGCCGGGCATTCTTATTGAAGATGTTTTGCAAGTGGCCGAAGATGAGGGCCATTACAAAGTGGCTTTTGGTATTGATGTGCGCGATGCTAACCATATTCCCAAGGTGCCGGGGCTGATTGATACTTTGCTGAAAAAAGGCCACCAGGTTGAGGTCATCTTTTTGGATTCCGGCGATGAATTTTTAGTGCGCCGCTTTAGCGAAACGCGCCGCCAGCATCCCATGGCCAAAGACGGCGATTTACTTAGCGCCATCACCAGAGAGCGCCATCTTTTGGAGCCCATTCGCCAAAGAGCCACTAAAATTATTGACACCAGTGGGCTCACCATTCATGAACTAAGAAAATATATTAATGATTTTATTGGGAAAAATAGTTCAAATGGCAGTGATATCGCTATTTCGCTTGTGAGCTTTGGCTTTAAAAACGGCCTTTTGGCGCAAGCCGATTTAATTTTTGATGTGCGCTTTTTACCCAACCCTTATTTTGTGCCGGAGCTTTCTCCTAAGAGCGGCCTTGATGATGATGTTTTCCATTATGTCATGGATAACCCCAAGACAGTAGAGTTTTTGGAGCATCTTTCTAAGCTGTTATTATTTCTTATTCCGCAGTATATTGCCGAAGGAAAGAGTTATCTTACCATCGGTATTGGTTGTACCGGGGGCAAGCATCGCTCGGTTTCTATTGTGCGAGCGCTAAATAAAATGCTTTTGGAGCATGGTTACCAAAATGTAATGCGGCATCGTGATTTGCCAAAAAGTGTTAATAAAGCCGCCGAAGTGAGTGGCTAGAGGAGGGTAAAGATGATAGGTGTGGTTATTGCTGCTCATGATAAGGTGGCGGAAGCGCTTTTGGCGGCGGCAGCCAGTGTATTGGGGGCTATAGACCATGTGCAGGCCATCACTATTGACCCTCGTGATGATGCCGCGATGATTCAGGAAAAATTTAAAGCCAAAGTTGAAGCGGCCTCGCGTGATGGCGGCGTGCTTATTTTAACCGATATGTTTGGCGGCACGCCGTCAAATATCGGCCTGACTTTGCATGATGGCCAAAATATAGAGCTGCTTACAGGTGTAAATTTGCCTATGGTAATAAAAGCCGCTCAAATTGCCAAAAATGAAATAACTTTGGACAAAGCGGCGCAAGCAGTAAAAACAGTGGGCTTAAATGCCATTACTATTGCCAGTGAAATGCTGGCTATACCGGCGCGGAAGGCCAAATAATGAATAGCGAACTTGAAGAGAGTGTCACCATTACCAATGAGCTCGGTATGCACATGCGGGCAGCCGGGCGCTTTGTGGAACTGGCCGGCCATTTTGCTGCCGATGTCACCCTGATTAGCAGCGGCATGGCGGTTGATGGCAAGAGCATTATGGGCGTTCTTTCTTTGGCTGTGCCTTGCGGGCACACGGTTACTGTTAAAACCGCCGGACCCGATGCTAAAGAAGCGCTCGCGGCGCTGATTAGCCTTATTAAAAACAAATTTGACGAAGCTAAGTAATGGATAATTTAGTAAATTACAGCCGAGCTACTTTAACGGGCATAGCTGTTTCTTCCGGCACTGCTTTGGGGCGTGTGCTCCTCATCGAGCGTGAAAATTTTCGTATTCCCCGCTACCATATCAACGCTTCGCTTTTGGAAGCCGAAAAACAGCGCCTGGAAAAGGCCATCAGCCGCAGTATTCAGCAAATAGACAACATCATCTATTCGGTGCAGCAATATGGAGCCCAGCCGGAACAGCAAGCGCTCCTCATGGCTCATAAGATGATTTTACAAGACGACCTCTTCATCGGCCGTATTAAGCGCAATATTGCTACGCAGCAAATAAATGCCGAATGGGCTGTAAGTAAAGCCGTTAATGAAGTGGGCCTTCTTTTTGAACACCTTGAAAGTGATTATTTCCGCGAGCGCAGAAGCGATATTGCCTTTATCGGCAAGCGTCTCTTGCGCAGCCTTTTGGGACATAGTTCCGATATTCCGGCTTCCATGGGCGAAAAAGCCGTGGTTGTGGCCCATGATTTAAGCGCTATTGATGTTATTCAGCTGGCTCATAAGAATGTGCTCGCTATTGTTACCGCCCTCGGCGGCTTCACCTCGCATGCGGCTATTATCACCCGCAGTTTGGGGATTCCCGCCGTTTTTGGTGTCAGCCAAATAGACAGAGTGGCTTTTGATGGCCAAACTATCGGTGTTGACGGAGCCAGCGGTGAGGTTTTTCTCTCGCCCGATGCCCAGGTGGAAAAGCGCCTTTCGGCCCAGGTGGCGCGTCTTAACGAGCAGCGCGAGCAATTATCGGAAATAAAAGACTTGCCGGCAGTTACCGAGGACGGCCAGGTTATTCACTTATATGGCAATATAGAATTCCCCGATGAAGTGCAACAAGTTAACCAAAACGGCGGGGAGGGCATTGGCCTTTATCGGACAGAATACCTCTTTGTCGATCGTCAGGATGCTCCAACTGAAGATGAGCATTATCAAGTATATAGGCGTGTTTTGGAACTCTCCGGCGGCAAAGAGGTAACTATTCGCACCATTGATTTGGGCTTTGACAAAACCTTTTTGGCCGGCAGTGTCTCGCGGGTGGAAAATAACCCGGCTTTGGGTGTTAGAGCCATTCGCTTATGCCGCGAGTATCCGGATTTACTGCGCAATCAGCTGGGGGGGATTTTTCGGGCGGCGCTTTACGGCCCCTTAAAACTGCTTATCCCCATGGTCAGCGGGCTGGAAGAGATAGCCTGGGTGCGCACCATGATGAGTGAAGTGGCCGCCGATTTACAAAGCCGCGGGCTACCCTATAAAGCCGATTTGCCGCTCGGCATTATGATTGAAGTACCGGCTGCGGTGACTATTGCCGATATTTTGGCGCGAGAAGTGGACTTCTTCTCACTGGGAACCAATGATCTCATTCAGTACAGCCTGGCTGTTGACCGCAGCAACGAAACACTGGCTTCGATTTATACCCCCTGGCATCCGGCTATGCTGCGCATGATCGATAGGACGGTAAAAGCGGCGCATAATGCTGGCATTCCGGTGAGTATTTGCGGCGAAATGGGAGCTAAAGCAGCTTTTGCTATCATTTTTGTGGCATTAGGGATAAACTCTATTTCTATGAATGGCTCGGCCATTCCCGAGGTTAAGTGGGCACTGCGCCATTCCTCGGCTGAGGCGGTTAAACATTTATGGGATGAGCTTTTGGAACTTAAGAGCAGTGAGGAAATAACAGCCTATATTAATGCGCATTTACCGGCGCTCTCTGTTGGCATGAGGTGAAAAATGAAAATACTGGCTGTAACATATATTTTGACGGCACTTTTAGCTGCTTTGCCGGAAAATCCCAATCCCTGGCAGGATAAGGGCACCACTAAAGGTACGGCTGTTTATGTGCGCGATGTGCCGGATTCCAAAGTGCGCGAAGTGAAGGCCGTAGCGGTTATTCCGGCGCCTATAGAGCGCGTAGCAGCCACCATCGCCGATGCTGTTCATTATCCGGAATTTATGTCCTACACCGAAGAAGTGCAGATTTTAGAGACTATTTCGCCAAATGAATTTATAATTTACCAGCGCATCGCGCCGCCCATAGTCGATGAACGTGATTATGTTTATCATTTTGTAATTAAAAAAGAATCCCCGGAAAAAATTATTCTCTCCTGGACGCCGGTAAATGATAGAGGGCCGGCTCCCAAGAAAAAAGTGGTGCGTCTTACTGTAAATTACGGCAGCTGGACGCTGGAAGCGCAAGGCAAAAATGCCACCAAAGTAACTTATTGGCTTTATACCAATCCGGGGGGCTCCATTCCGGCTTGGGCTACCAATAAAGCCAATACCACCAGCCTGCCTGATGTGCTGAAATCCGTTAGAGAGCGCACACTTAATCCCAATTGGAAAACGAAAAAGTGATATGTTCTAATGGCTGACGCCCGGTCTCCCTTGGGCTAGGTTTGTTCTGCCCCGAATATTAGACGCTCAGTTTGCTCTCCAGCTCACTGAGGCGCGCGCGTACTTCCAAAACCTGGGCAGCCGTAGTAAAGGGTTTGGCCATTTCTTCCAAAAATTCGCCTCTTGGTATGTAGCCGGGAATGCGCTGTTTCAATGCGCGGATAAGCGCCAAATCGGTATCTGTAAGCAAGTTTTCCGCTCCTGCCAGCTCAAAGCGTGCTTCAATATGGGCCGCTTTTTGGGCCAGTTGCCAGGTGCTGCCAAAGCCTTTGCGCATATACCAGGTGAGAGCGCAGTGCTTCAAGCGCTCGGCACAGCCCAAAATATCTTCTCCGTGAAAAAGCTCAATAGCTAAGGATAGATAGCCCTCAATGCGGATAAAAAGATTAAGCATTTGATCGATGTCGCCGGGCTCTACAGCTTCCACCACCGAGGCCGTATTGGTGATAAATATGAGCTCCTGCTCCAGGCGATCGAGAAGTGCGGCGTCGTCGATGCTCTCTAAAACGCGGGCGAAAGCTTTGCCCTCCGGCAGGCGCTTTAGGTAAAAAGAGGGCACAGTTACCGGATTATCGAGCGGTAACGGCGGGGGCAGGGGATCATCGCTTTTTAGCGGAGAATAAAGCTTTGCCGCCTCTTCATAAGGCAAAAAGCCCAGCTCTTCCATGCGCGAAGAGCGAAATTGGTAAGCCATTTCCTCTTGCTCTGAGGGCAGCTCCCAGGCAATGGCCTGCACGGTGCGAAAGCCCAGTTGCAAATCCTCTCTATATAAAAGATCGATCAAAGTGAGCGGATTAATTTCATCGGAAGCGGGCATTTTTTTGAGATCTATTACAAAAAAGCCGTCCGGTGTTTCAAAGCGCGGAAGCTCCTGCTCGCCGTCAAAGAGCGTCGGCGGTTGCGGTTCATCCTTTTCCAATTGGGTCACCACCACCTTTTCTTGCAAAAAGGCAATGAGCATTTCCGGATCTATAATATCCATGACCCGCATGAGTGTTTCCGGTGAAATATTAAGAGCTACGGTAAAATAGGTGCTGAGCGAGTTATAATTGGGGCGGTCGCCTTGCCAGGCATCCATATCAAAAAGGCTGCGGATTTGCCGGGCCGAGCCGTAAGTGATGAGCTCCTCCGAGTCTTCGGCACCGCGCTGTTTTAAAATAGTGGTGAATGATACTTCATCGAGAGCGGCCACCTGATCGGGCTCTAAAAAGCGATTAAGAGAACGAGGGTCATATTCTTTGGCTTTAATAAGACGTTTTTTAAAAATAGAATCCATTTTAATTTCCAGTGGTTAGAGTTCTATGGTTTGGTTGTAGGTTGGAATAAAGATATTTTTGTGCCCAGCTTCTTCGAGCGCTTTTTTGAGACCTTCTTCGGCTGCCGGTTCTCCGTGTACCAAAGCTATTTGCTGCGGCCCGGCATCTCCCATAGAGCCAATCCAGCGGCTGAGCTCATTTTGATCGGCATGGGCCGAAAAGCCGGCAATTTTTTCAATATGGGCAGCCACCATCACTTCTGTACCGAGCATTTTTACCCGCTCGGCGCCGTCGATAATAGCCCGGCCTCTGGTGCCTTCAGCTTGGTAACCAACGAATAATACTGTTGTTTTTGGATCGGGAAGGCGGTTTTTGAGGTGGTGCAGCACGCGGCCGCCTGTAGCCATGCCCGAAGCGCTGATGACAATAAAAGTGCCCTCCAGCTCGTTTAATTTTTTCGATTCTTCATTGGTTAAAACATAGGTGAGCAGGCTGGTGGCAAGCGGGTCGGAAAGACGCTTAAAAACTTTTAACATATTTTCATCTACATCTTCGGGGTGATCCAAATAAATGCGTGTTACTTCCTGAGCCATTGGGCTATCGAGATAGACCGGTAGCAAGGGAATTTCGCCGCTTTCTTCCAATTCGCGCAGCACATAGAGTAGCTCCTGGGTGCGCCCCACAGCAAAGGCAGGAATGATGAGCGCGCCGCCGCGATCTATAGCGTCATGGATAATTTTGGCAAATTGTTCTTTGGGGTCGGCCTCCGGGTGGCGGCGGTCGCCATAGGTGGATTCACAGATTAAAAGATCTGCCGGCGCAAGCTTGGCCGGCGCGGGCATCACCGGTGCTTCGGCCCGGCCGACATCGCCGGAAAAGATAACGCTCTTGCCCTCAGCTATAAGCTCAATATGGGCCGAACCCAAAATATGGCCGGCGCGGTGGAGGCGGATTTTGATATCGTCGGTTACGTTAAACCATTCGCCATAAGCGTGGCCGCGCAGCAAAGTAATGGCGGCTTCGGCATTATCCATAGTGTAAAGCGGCTGTGCCGGTGAGTGCTTGGAATAGCCGAATTTATTGGCAAAAGCCGCTTCTTCTTCTTGCAATTTGGCGGCATCGCGCAGCAAAATAGGCACCAGATCCACCGTGCCGTTTGTGGCATGCACCGGCCCTCTAAAGCCCTGATAGACGAGGCGCGGCAGATAGCCGCAGTGGTCGATGTGGGCATGAGTCAAAATAAGGGCGTCGATAAGCCTCGGCGCCACAGGAAAGGGCTGCCAGTTGAGCTCGCGCAGCTCTTTTAAACCTTGGTAAAGCCCGCAATCAATCATGACAATACTACTCGCTGTTTCCACAATGAAACGCGAGCCGGTAACCGTGCCTGTTGCTCCCAAAAAGGTGATTTTCATCTATTTACCCTCCGTTTTGGCCGCATAAGAGCAAATAACGCCAGGAGTAAAGGCCAGAGTGCCGGAGAGCCGTTTTGGCAACCGCTCTCCGGAATGGTGGGGTCACGGATGCATTTCTCATTTTTGCAAATCATCTTGTCCCCGCATTTTTCGCCGTCCGGTAGTGGTTCATAGTAACAACCGCGCTTTATGTCGCATAGATTTTTGGTGCAGGGGTTACCATCGGTGCAGCTATGATCAAAAGTGTCGCTGGAAAAAGTGCAAATGCCTTCATGGCAGTAGCCATAGCCGCAAGGGCCATAGTCGCATTTTTCTCCATTGGGCAAGTTTTCATGCTTGCAACCACCGGCTGTGCAGGTATCGGCCGTGCAAGAATTGTTGTCGTCGCAAGAAGTGGAGCCGGCTATGCATACTCCATTCCGGCAGGAGCTATTAGCTGCGCAAGGGTCATTAATATCACAAGGCGATCCGTTAGGGAGAGGGTTATAGAGGCATTCGCCGCTTTCTTCATGGCAGATACCAACAGTGTGACAGCTCTTTTCCGGGCAGGTTACAGCTCCGCCGCCAAGGCATTGGCCGTTTCGGCAGAAGTCGTTTTTTGTGCAGGGATTACCGTCTTCGCAAGTTGTGCCGTCGGGCCGATTACTGGCCACACAATTACCGGTATTGGGATCGCAATGGGCACTTTCCCGGCATGGTTCTGTAGCGGAGCAATTTTTTATGGCGGTTATTTTACATATTCCGTCTAGGCACTCCCCGGCCTCGGCACATAGGTTGGTCACTTTCGGATTACAAGGGGTGCCATTGGCTTTACGCTCATATATGCACTTGCCGGTGGCTTTGTTGCACTGGGGATTGATGAGGCAGGGATTACTTGTGGTGCAGGTAACCGTTGGTACTTGGCCGGTGCAAATACCATTTTGGCAGGTACCGCCGGTTATGCAGCGATTTTCCCCATCATTGCTGCATTCCATATCATCATTCATTGGCCGGCAACCGTCACAGCAAGTATCTGTGGCATCCTGGCAGACACAGCTTGGCTCAATACTTGGAACCATAGTGTGAGTCCAGTTGTGATTTGCACCTTTAACCATCCAGTCATAATCGCCCACGC
>JAEEML010000133.1 GCA_016283195.1 Deltaproteobacteria bacterium
AAAATACCGCCATCTAAAAGCAGCTCTATTTGGTGGCCAAAATCATCGGCTATTTCATCTGGATCTTCATAAGAAGCTTTGGGTGTTACAGTCACCCGCTCAGTTTTGGCCACGGTGGTGGTGATGAGCGGATGGCCCAGCTCCTTCACCAGGGATAAAATGGCCTGGTTGTCCGGCACTCTTATACCCACGGTTTTGGATTTGGTCATCACGAGGCGCGGCACCTCTTTGGAAGCCGGGAGCACAAAGGTATAAGGACCTGGCAGATATTGGCGCAAAATGCGGTAGTGAATATTATCCACCTGGGCATAAGCGGCGATATCAGCAATATCTGAGCAGATAAAACTCAGGCGCTGCTTAGGATCCATGCCCTTTATCTGATAAATGCGCTCAATGGACTTTTTTTGAAAGAGGTCGCAGCCGAGGCCGTAAGTGGTGTCGGTAGGATAGACAGCCACTCCGCCATCGGCCAGAATCTGCGCCGCCCGCTCAATGTGGCGCGGCTGCGGATGTTCCATGTTGATTTTTAAACGGAGCATATTCATGGTAAATCCCCAAAAAAACTTAGATTTTAGCGAGCTCTGCCTGGTGCTCGGCTATGAGCTTTGCCAGGCGCTCTTTAGTTGTGGCGGTGATTTTGACAAAATCATCACTAGGAGCTACTGGCGTCACTACTTCATAATAGCATTTAACTTTGGGCTCGGTGCCGGAGGGGCGGATGATAACGCGGCTGCCATCGGAGAGCTCAAAGACTAAAACATCGCTCACCGGGAAATCGAGCGGGCTCTTTTGGCCATCTTTGGTGGTGCGCACTTGGTTTTGAATATCGTTTACAGCCACCACCTCCTGGCCGGCGATGGTTTTGGGCATATTAGCTCTTAGGCGGCTGCCGATGGAGGGGCCGGCCATCATTTCCGGAGTTAGAGCCAAACTCTTTTGCCCGCCGAGGTGCAGGCCCACTTCGCGGCAGAGCTCTTCCCATTTATCCATAACGCTCTTGCCAGCTGCTTTGAGTTCGGCAGCCATCATGGAAAAAGCGCAAAGGGCGGAGATGCCGTCTTTATCGCGCACTAATGTGCCGATAGTGTAGCCCAGAGCCTCTTCGTAGCCAAAGATGAACTCTTTGCCTTCGGCTTCATATTTCATGCCCACATTGGTGATCCATTTAAAGCCGGTGAGCGATTCATAATGGTGCACACCGCGCTTTTTGGCAATAGCGCCCAGCATGCGTGAAGATACTAGGCTGTTGCCCATGGTGCGCTCGCCTTTACTGCTCTCGATAGTCCAGTTGCCGAGGAGCGCGCCCACCATGTCGCCGGTGAGCATTTGATATTCACCGGCGCCCACCTTTACGGCTACTGCTAGGCGGTCGGCATCAGGGTCATTGGCTATGGCTATATCGGCATCGATTTCTTTGGCTTTAGCTAAGAGCAAATCGGTGGCCCCCGGCTCTTCCGGGTTAGGGAATTTCACGGTAGGGAAGTCGCCGTCGGGCTTTTCCTGCGAGGCCACGATGTGGGCGTTTACAAAGCCGGCCCGTTTAAAAACCTGCATGGCAATTTTGGCACCCACGCCGTGCATGGGAGTGTAAGCGATTTTTAAATCGCGATAAATGGCTTTGGGAGCAGCCTTGCAGAGTTTCATAACATCTTGAATATATTTCTCTTCTATATCGCCGCCATGAATATGCAAAAGGCCCTTCTCTATAGCTTCTATTAAATCCATAAAGGGAATTTCTTTGGTGGCGGCTACATCAATAGCGGCAGCAATGCCCTTATCGTGCGGGGGGATAATCTGTGCACCGTTGCCCCAATACACTTTATAACCATTATATTGCGGGGGGTTATGGCTGGCGGTTACCATGACTCCAGCTGCGGCACCGCTAGCCAGAACCGTGTAAGCCAGTAGCGGTGTGGGTTCGGTCATTTGGTAAGTAAAAACATGAAAACCCTTGGCGCAAAAGACAGCAGCGGCATCCTGAGCAAATTCTTCGGAAAAATGGCGCCCGTCATAAGCAATGGCAACGCCCTTTTTCTTAGCATCCGGAACTGTTTCGATTAAATAATCGGCCAGACCGGCAGAAGTTTCGCGCACCACCAGGCGGTTCATACGCATGGGGCCGGCGCCGAAAAAGCCGCGTAAGCCGGCGGTGCCAAATTCCAGGCGCCCGGCAAAGCGTTTTTCAAGTTCGCTCTCATTACCTTCAGCCAAAAGCTTTTCGAGTTCGGCTCTTGTCCAATCTTCGGGGTCACGGGAGATCCACTTTTGAACTTTTTCTTTCAGCGCTTCACTAATCATGCATTCCTCCAGTTGTGTTTTAGACAGTTAAAACGAACCGCTAGGCGCTTTTACCATGACTAGCGCTCGTTAGTATAGAAAAAAATGCTAAGAAATAATTTGCTTTTAAGCCGATAATTTTATGAGCCCGGAAATGAGCGAGAGGGCGGGAAGACCAATAATTCCGCTGTAATCTCCGCCTTTTATCTCCGAAAAAAGCCCCAGCCCGGCACTTTCTATTTTGTATGAGCCGGCGCAGTCTAGGGGGAAATCGCAACTTAAATATTCCTGTAATTGCTCTTTATTAAAGGTGCGCATGGTGAGTTCATATATATCGGTAGTAATAATTTCGCTACCGCTATCGGCATCTATCAGGCAGAGAGCAGTGATGAGGCGGTGCGTCTGGCCGTTTAACATCATAAGCTGGGTGAGAGCTTTCTCAAAACTGCCCGGTTTTTCCAGCAGCTTGCCCTGAAATTCGCCGGCCTGGTCGCAGCCGATGATGATATGGCCGGGATAGTCAGCTTTGAGGCTCTTTGCTTTGCCCCGGGCCATGGCTTTGGTGAGCTCGGCTGGTGCTAGATTAAGTGAATGATTTTCTTCATATTTTGGCTTTATGGCTTTATATGATAAACCAAGCTGATCCATTATTTTTCGCCGGTAAGCCGAGGTTGAAGCCAAAATCAGGGGCTTTTTTAATGTGAGAGGAAAGGAGTTCATACCGGGTCACCTTTAGTCAGTAGTTTTAATTCTTCGGCGCTTAAGGGCTCTTCTGTTATCAAATCCGGGCGCCTTTCCATAGTTTTTAAAAGGGCTCTACGGCGGCGCCAGGCGGCTATTTTTTCATGATGGCCGGAGAGCAGCACTTCGGGCACGCCGTATTTGCCTAGGCGTTCCGGGCGGGTATATTGCGGATATTCCAGGCGGGCATGGCTGTGCGACTCCTCTTCCAACGATTCGCTATTGCCCAAAACGCCGGGCAACTGGCGGATGACGGCATCCATTAGCACCATGGCGCCGTATTCTCCGCCGGTCAGCACATAGTCGCCGATGGATATTTCCATATCCACAAAATGGCGCACTCTTTCATCGAAACCTTCGTAGCGCCCGCAGAGCAAAACGAGGCGCTCATGACTAGAAAGCTCGCGCACGCGTTTTTGTTTTAAGAGTTCGCCCTGGGGGGTGAGCATAATCACTGTGCTTTTTAGGGAACTGGCCGCCCTGGCATCGTTAATGGCTTTTACTGTGAGCTCCGGTCTTAGCACCATGCCGGCGCCGCCGCCGTAAGGCGTGTCATCCACAGATTGGTGCACGCCGTAGCCGTAATCGCGCAGATTTCTAAAAGATATTTTGGCCTTACCGCTCTCTATAGCTCGGCCGGTGAGGCCGGCATCAGGCGAAATAAATGAAGAAAAAATATTAGGGAAGAGGGTGATTATCTCTATTTCCATTATGCACCTTGCGGCAGGTGGCGCTTAATTTAACCGGCCCCGGCTCGCCGCCCCATAGCTAACACGCTTTAAAGGTGACTAAAAGTCCTTTTATTTTGCTTTTAATTTAGGGCTCATAAAAAAGAGCTCTTGACGCCCCGCTATAAGATAAAGGAAAAGAAAAAAGGGCAGGGTGCCCGAAGGAGATAAAGATGCAAGTTGAGTATCATGCATGGCAAAGCGACCACCTTGGCCGCTGGATGGAATTAAAAACTTTTGGGAATCGCGGCGTGCCGTTTATTGTCTTTCCCTGTTCACGCGGGCGTTTCTACGATTACGAGAGCTTCCACATGGTGGATGCCATCAGCCAGTTTATTGAGCGCGGCTCTATTATGCTGGTATGCGTTGACAGCTTGGACGAAGAGACATGGTACAATTTTGGCGTGGATCCCGGTGCCCGTAACTGGCGCTATGAACAATGGGATCAATATCTAACGGCCGAGGTGGTGCCTTTTATTCGCGATCACTTCCCCGAGGCTGCTTATAATCCCATGACCACCGGCAACAGCATGGGTGCTTATCACGCAGTGAATATCTTTTTAAAACACCCGGATATCTTTGCCGGCACCATTGCTCTTTCCGGCCTTTATACTTTGCAGCGTGATGAATTTGGTCTCGCTGGCCAGGATATTTCACCGGTTTATTTTAATTCGCCCATTAATTATCTTGAAAACCTCAGCGATAGTTTCTTTATCGACTTATACCGCCAGCGCGATATTATTGTCTGCACTGGCCAGGGCGCTTGGGAAGAAGCTTCGGTGGAAGATGCTCGGGCTCTCGATAATCATTTCCGTCGCCTTGGTGTTCCGGCCTGGGTTGATTACTGGGGCTATGATGTCAATCACGACTGGCCCTGGTGGTTTAGACAGATGAATTACTTTTTGCACTGTCTGTTTGGCTAATTATCTGTAATCTTTCGCTATTAAAATCAGCTTGGAATTTTTTCTGCGTAATTGCAAATTTGCCGCTGGTGGGGAATATAAAAGTGTTCTCTAAGCTGGCACCTAATGCTATAGTGCGCTGGGCGCTTGGGGGAGGGAAAGCAGATTGGAAGCAAATAAGCAAATCGCGGTTATTGGTATGGGTCTGCGCTTTCCTGGAGCCAGCTCGCCGGGGGAGTTTTGGGATCTTCTGATAAGCGGGCGAGATGTGCAGCAAGATTTGCCAAAATCGCGCTGGGATAACAGTGAATTTTATAATAAAAAAAATCCTTCTTACGGTCTGATTTGCTGTGAACGTGGCTATTTTTTAACAGATTATTCTGGTTTTAACCCCACTTTATTTAATATTAAACCCAATGTGGCTAAAAAGATGGACCCCCACCAATGGCTGGTACTGGATACTGCGCGCGATGCCATACTTGATGCCGGAATATCAGCTGAATTATTACCAAAGCGCACGGCAGTTTTTGTTGGGGCCAGTAGTTCAGATAGTTATTCCCAAGTAGCGTTGGATGCTGTCGAAGACTATACTCCGCATACAAGTTTTGCTTGTGATCAAAGCCAATTGGCCGCTAATGTCGCTCGGTGTTTTGATTTGCGCGGACCAGTATTTACCATTAATTCAGCCTGCTCATCGGCATTGCATTCCATAATTTTGGCAAGTAACGCTCTTCTTGCCAGTGATTGTACTATGGCTCTTGCCGGTGGAGTTCATCTCTACTTGAATCCCACGTCGGCTATTCTTCGCAGTAGAACAGGCATTTTATCGCCCGATGGATACTGCCGCACATTTGATGCCAAGGCTAATGGCTATGCTCTTGGTGAAGGAGCAGCTATGGTGCTTTTGGAATCTTTGGAAAATGCTCTTAAAAATAAACATAAAATATATGGCATTATTTCCGGATATTATCAAAACCATAACGGTAGTTTGGCAACTATTGGCCAAAGCTCTTCCAAAGCTATTGAGGAGGTAATATTGGGGGCATTGCAGCATGCCGGAATAACTGTTAGTGATTTGGCTTTTATGGAGTGTCATGGCACGGCAACAGCTAATGGTGACAGAGCCGAATTAACCGCTTTATCAGCTCTTACCAAAGATAGCCACGATAAACAACTCTATCTTACAGCCAATAAAACTCATATTGGCCATTTGGAATCTGCCGCTGGTGTGGCCAGTTTTATCAGTGCTCTCCTAGCTCTAAATAAAGGAGATATTCCGCCTGTTTTGCACCTGCGACATCCGCATGAAATTTTGCAAAATTGTAAAAATATACAAGTAGTTGCAGAAAAAATGCCTTTGCCTGCCGATAAAAAATATGCCGGAGTTAGTGCCTTTGCCATTAATGGTAGCAATGCCCACATTATTTTGGAAAAATATGTAGGTGAGCAAAAAGCTAATATTTCTTACAAATTATCGGCACCTGGTTATACTAAATACACAATTGGCTGCCCTAAAAAGGTTATTCACCGTATTGCTAATCAAAAAGAATCTTTGGATAATAACCTGGCAGATAAAATAGCTGATATCTGGGGCAAAAAATTAGGCTTTGCCGATGTTCCCCGCGATGTTACTTTTTTTGAACTTGGCGGCGATTCTTTAGAAGTGCAAATGTTACTTTTGGAGTTGGAAGAGAATTATGATCTGCAACTTGATTGGGATACACTTAACAATTATCCCACAGTAAATAGTTTGGCAGAATATTTGCAAAGTGCTCTTCATACGAAACAAAAGGATTTGCTATTGCTACCGGAGACAGGTGAAAAGTTAACCAGAATACTCTTATTTGTCCTTGGTGAGATTATAGGCAAAAAAGTTACTCCAGATATGGCTTTTTCCACTTTTAATATGACCGAAAATGCGTATGCTGAATGTCAAAAAATTGTTGAACAAATATTTCATATAAACATCGATATTGCTGAGTGGAAAAAGTTTTTAACTATTGATGATTTAAATTGTTTTTTGCTGAATAACATTGCTTCTGAGCAGCTTGAGCTATATATAAAAACATTTTCTGAGGTGTCTGGTTTATGAGTCTCGAAAATCTTACAGAGTTACTCGATAAATACAAAACGTCCTTAGCTGAAAAAAATACTATGTCGCCGCAGCTTTTTCCGGCAACTCCACAGCAAAAGGCCATTTGGGCCATAGAGCAATATCAAGATAAGCATTCACTTTATTTGGCACGGCGTTTTGTGGTTACCGGCCATTTTGCTGCAAATGAACTTGAAAAGCTATGTCTGACAATCATACATGAAGAACCGATTCTTCGCACTGTTTTTACTTATAAAAACGGGGTATTATATCAATATGTGAGTTCCGATTTTAATTTTTCCGTTACGCATAAAGTTTTTGAAAATAATGCTGAAGTTACCAGCTATTGGAATTTTTTTCGAGAGCAAAAGGCCAATTTATTTCAGGGACCACTTTGGGAAATAGCACTTATAGATTGTGTCGGTGAACAGCAACTTTTTTTTAAATTACATCATATAATTGGAGATGCCTATTCTGCACATTATTTTATTAAAAGATTGGCAGAAATAGCGGAAGGTGTACCGCCCAAAAAACATAAATCAACATATTTTGATTATGCCAAAGAGTTAAATAGTAAAAAGAGTCTTTTAGAAAAAAAAAGTTATGAAGTTTTAAATTCCGTAATTGCCAGAGAGCCATTGGTATTACCTTTTGCTCACGATGCAGCAAATAATATATCCCTAAAGAGATATGCGTTTAAGTGGAATAATAATTTAATTCTATCTCTCAGGCGTTTGGCCAGAGAAAGTTCTGCTACGCTTAGTGCTCTTTATTTAGCTGCCTGGTCAATGCTGCTAGCCAGAATTTCTGGACAAAATAAGTTTGCGATATCAATGAATTATCATGGCAGATATGATAAAAGCTATGCTCAGACCTTGGGCGTTTTTACTACGCTTTTGCCACTTCTCATTGATTATGATGATATGCCAATAGCGGCTTTTTTTAAAAAAATATGCTCCTTGCAAAGTGAGGCAGAAAATAAAGCTATTTCTATTGATATGTTATTGGAATTGGCGGAAAAGCAGGAAGAATTAAATGTTTTACAACGTGTCTCAAGTATAGATTTTAATATTATTTTAGGTAATACATCAAAATTTAAAATAGCATCTCACATGCTGACAGCTATTGCCGAAGAAGAATTAATAGATGCTATTTCATTGGGATTACAGCTTTTACCGCAGAGCGATGAATCTCTTGTGCTTTCACTCGTTTATGATGCCAATGCTTACTGCGAAAAACATATTACATACATTGCCGAGCTGTTGACTTCTATAGTCAAAGAGTTGCCTATAGCGCAATCAACAGGTGATATACTTACGCAAAATCTACCTGTTTTGCCATCTTATACTCCGCATCCTACCATAGTGGAGCTTATTGCCAGGCAAGTGGAAAAATCACCGGATAGTGTGGCTCTTATCCATGGAAATTTTTGTGTAACTTACCGTGAACTTTGGGATAAGGCCACTATTTGGGCTGAGAGACTCTGGCAATTGGGAGCTCGTCCCCAAGGTCTTGTGGTAACATTCAGAGCGGTGGATATAGAGCAAGTGGCTATAATTTTGGCTATTTGGCGATTAGGAGCTTATTATTTACCGCTAGATTTTTATAACCAGCGGCCACTTCTTGCTGAGCTTGATTTTTTAGGTGAACCATTTGTGTTAATAAATAACGAAGATGTTTTACCGAATATAACTACATATACACATGAGGAAAATTGGCCAAAACCTAGTGATAAGGCATACTTAATTTATACTTCCGGCAGTACCGGAAAACCAAAAGCGGCTATTAATACCCACATGGGGCTTTCAGCTCAAATAATCGGCAAGTGCGAACGGCTTGGTTTAACTGGCCAAGATAATATGGCATTTTCGTCTTCTTTGGCTTTTGATGTAACTTTTTTTCAATTATTTTCTGAGCTTACCATTGGCGGTCGAGTTACTATTCTGGAACATGCTACGCCAATTTTTGACCCCAATGCCTTATTATCGGAAATTATAACTTATGCAGTTACTGTTTTGCCTCTGGTTCCCAGCCAATTAGAAATACTTTGTATAAGAGGAAGCCATGAACTTTGGCAAAAAATAAAGCTAAAAATTCTAATACTTTCTGGTGAACGCTTTCCTACTTATTTGGCTAAAAAATGGCGTAATCTGTACCATCACGGGGTTATATGGAATTTTTATGGTGTTACCGAGTGTAGTGATGATGTATCGGCGCAGCTAATAGATGAAAACATACTTACCAATTGGAGACATGATACTTTACCGGCCGGTACGCCATTTAGAGATGCCTATGTTGATGTAGTTGATAATTGCCATCGACTTTTAAAACCGCTTTGTCCTGGAGAAATCTTGATTCGCGGTCCATTTGTCGGCCTTGGCTATCAAAATGATCCCCAACGTACGGCCTTATCTTTTAAGAAAGAAGGCTATTATACAGGCGATATTGGTTATAAAGATTTAGATGGTAATCTTGTTTATATGGGGCGGGGTGACAGTTTAGTAAAATTCCGTGGTTATCGCGTAGAACTTGCTGAAATAGAAAGAGCTTTGCAAAATCAGGAAGGGGTTTTTCTGGCGGCTGTTTCTCTTGTGAAATATGGTAATGAACAATTTATTCGGGCACATTTAGTGCCACAGAATGGGATAAAGCTTAACGCTACTGTAATCATAAAAGGTCTTTTGACAGTTCTCCCCAATTATATGTTGCCCAAAGAGCTTATTTCTTGTCCAACTCTGCCTTACCTCCCCAGTGGCAAGCTTGATCGCCAAGCATTGGCTACTTGGCCCGGCGAAAAACTGGCCATTGCCAGTGGTAGGGCTCCGCAAGGGGAGGTTGAAAAAAAACTTGCTGATATTTTTAAAGAAATTCTGCACCTTGACAGCGAAATAGATGCCGAAGCCTCCTTTCTGGAGCTTGGGGGCTCATCGCTCTCGATGCTGGAGCTTAAAAACCGCTTGGCTGAAAGCTTTGGTTATGAAGTCCCAATTAATAGCCTTTTTAACGAAAATTCTATAGCTCTTCTTGGTAGTTTAATAACCAGCGGTTCTTTAAAAAAGCATCTTACTATTAAACACGAAGAGCGGGAAAAAGCGCCTGCTCCAATGGGTGAGCTGCGCCTTTTTACCCTGGAACAAACTGGGAAACTAGCTGATCTTATATTGCGAGTAACCATAGAGTTGCCAAGGGGTCTTGGAGCTGATGAGTTGCAAAATATAATAAGCAAGTTACTGGAGCGCCACCCAATTTTGGATGCCCACTTTGTTTTGGAGGGCGGAGAACTTTGGCTTAAAAAGGGCCATTTTACCTCGGCCGATATTTTGCGGCCACATAAGCTGGAACCGCTACAGGGGCCGTTATGGCAGGTTGAGCAATTTAGCCAGGATGGCAAAGAGTTACTAACACTAGCCATTCATCACATAATTACCGATAATTACTCGCAAAATATTTTGGGAGAAGAGGTGTCGGTTCTTTTGAAAGGGGAGAAATTGCCACCTGTTTCTCCTACTGCGTTTGATTATTTTGATTTTGCTGCCTGGCAAAAGGAGTGGCTTGCCGGGCAGGATATAAAACTTTTGGCGCAAAAAACAGCTAATAAGGCTATTCAGGTTGCACCGCTGGTTTTGCCGGAGGAATATTGCGGCCAAGGAGAAAACGGTAATTATTATTTTGTATTTCAACCGCAACTAGTGAGAATTTTAGAGATTTATGCGCAGAATAAGCAAATTACCATGGCGCAGTTGTTACTGGCTCTCTGGGGCCTCTTTTTACGCCTAATATGCGGCAGCGAAAATTTCGCCATAACCACATTATTAAGTGGTCGGGAGATATTGGGTGCTAATTCCCTGATGGGTTATTTTGTAAACAGTTTTCCACTCTTTTTTATAAATGTGCGCCCCATATTGAGCGAGATTTTACCTTCGGCCAAAGAGGAACTGGAAGGCGCTTTGGCTAATGAGCTGATCCCATTTGAATATTTGTCGGCCAATTTGCCGGAGCAGACAACGCCTCTGAGTTCCTTTACCAATGTTGGCTTTAATGTGCTTTCTTATGCAGAAATACCCTTGGAAATTACTTCCGGTGGCCATAATACCTATTTTGATCTTGGGCTTAATATTGTGATAAACGGCCATAAAATAGGGGCCAATTTGGAATATAGCCATAGATGTTATCGTGATACTACTGCAGCATATCTAGCGGAATTATTTATAAAAGTGGCTCAAAAAGCCCTGGAAGAGCCGGAAAATGTAATATCTTTGGCAGATTTTGCCCCAATAGATTTGCCTGCACTTATTTCACCAGCGCCGCCGCTTTTACCGCAAAAATTGGCAGAAAGCGGGAAAAATAACGCTGCTCAGATTGCCATTACCGCCAGCGGCAAAGAACTTACATATCAAGGACTTGCCGCCGCCGCTCTCGCTCTTGCTGCGCAGTTATCTACTTATGGGGTCAAAGCCGGTGACATAGTATTTACTATGCTCCCGCGTTCGGCCTACTATCCGGCCGCCCTTATGGCCATTTGGCAAATAGGCGCTATTTACTGGCCGCTCGATATTAATAATGATGAGCCGCGCTTAAAGACACTCTGGGAAGATGTCTCTGGCGCCTGGCTGTTAGCTGAAAATATTCAGCCATATATTGCTAAAGAGCGCGCTATTGTGCCTGATTACAGCTATAGCGGTGCGCTGCCGGAATATGTTACTTCACCTAAAGATATTGCTTATATTATAAGTACATCCGGCTCTACCGGCCGGCCCAAGGGGGCGATGAATTATCATGAAGGTCTCGCGCGCCATGTGTCCGCCAAGATAGCTTCGCTGGGGCTAGGCAGTGGCGATAGAGTGCTGGCTACAGCGGCTTTTAGTTTTGATGTTTCTTTGTGGCAAATGCTGGCTCCTCTGGCAGTGGGCGGTCAGCTCTATATATCGCAAAAAACTACTCCGGTTTTTGACCTGGCCGGACTCATAGAAGAGCTTTTAAGCTATGAAATTGATTACTTAGAACTGGTGCCCAGCCAGCTGGAGATGCTGGTAAAGTATCTGAATACATTGGAGAAAAAGCCAGAATTAAAGCTTAAAAAGCTCCTTTTGGTGGGGCAAATTCTTTATAAAAACCTGGCTGAAAGCTGGCTTAATATTTATCCAAAAATTCCGCTTTTAAATGTCTATGGCCCTTCGGAATGTGCCGATAATGTAGCCGAGTGCCTAATAGAACAAAAACTATTAACTTCTTGGAATAATAATATTTTACCCATAGGCAAGCCACTTCCAGGCTGCCATTTGGCGATAGTTGATGAAGAAATGCGGCCGCTGCCGCCGCTCTGTCCCGGCGAGCTTCTTATTTGCGGGCCATTTGTCGGCGCCGGCTATTATAATAATCCAAGTCTTACGGCAAACTCTTTTGGCACTTATAACAATTTGCCCTGTTACCACACCGGTGATCTCGCTGTTAAAACTTTGGCAGGAGATTTTGTTTGCCTGGGGCGTAAAGATAGCCAAATAAAGCTGCGCGGCTACCGCCTGGAACTGGGGGAAATCGAAAGCCATTTGCGTGAAATCAAAGGAATTTTAGCCGCTGCAGTAATAGCTTCCGAGACTGGAGCCGCAATGCAGCTTAAAGCCTATATTGTGGCCGAAGAGGGGAGTAAACCAAGTCGCCAGGTTATAGTGCGGGAACTTGGGCAAGTGGTGCCATATTATATGATTCCTCAGGAATTTTATTTGGTTAAATCATTGCCATATCTGCCTAGTGGCAAACTTAATCGCCGAGCTTTAGCCACTTTAAGAGGGGAGCTTTTATCCGGTAGCGGCGGGCGAAAACCAAAAGGCGAGGTAGAAGAAAAAATAGCAACTGTTATTAATGATATTCTTAAAACGGATGAAGAGATAGATGCTGAAGCACCTCTTTTTAGCCTGGGAGTGGATAGCTTTATTTTGCTGACGCTCTTTACGCGACTAGAATCTGTTTTTGGCCATCATCTTCCAGCCCGCCTTTTTGCTCCCGATACTACTATTGTGGCTCTGGCTGATAATATTTCGGAATTAAGCAATGTAGGAGGTGAAATACTTCCTCTGGCATCTTATCGCCTTTTGGACGAGGCCGATTATCAGCTTATTCGGAATTTTTATCATACTCTGCCGCTTAAAGAAAAACTCCTTTTTCCCCAGCCCCTCCGCGAAAACGGCAAAAGCCTTATTAGTAAGGCACGTTACCTAGAACTTTTAAATAAAAACCAACTTCTCTTATTGGCTGTTTTGGATCAAGCCGGCGAGCTTATCGGCTTTTCCTCTTATGCCGAAAATGCCCCGCAAATAGCCGTAAAAGAAGGAGTTTGGGCCACTCATCCGCCGACTTTGCAAGATTTTCATTATCTTATTCCCAAGTGGCGCGGGCACATTCTTAAGCTTCCGGATTTTGTTGAATTTTTGCGCCAAAATGGCGTTGATAATGTTAAAGCGGCCGGGCGCCCGCATAGCACCGGCCTGATTGTAAAGCCGGAGATTCACCGCTACCAAGCGCGCCTTATTGCCGCCAGTATGACCAGCGACGGGCGGGCAGAAGAGGAGCTTTATAAGGCCCTCTTGCGCGAAGAGTCTTGGGCTCTTAAAGAAGCAGCTGGTTTCCCGGCAGAAATTTCCTGGCAAAAGCGCTATTTGCATCTCGTAAAGGGCAATAATTTTGCCGCCCGGCCCATAGAAGAATTTATTTCCGTACATGGTGACAGCGAGAGCCTTTTGGCGCTAAAGCCGCTGATAAATCCCCATTATCTTTTTACTTTTACTGCGGCCAGAGAGCGGGTTATGCGCGGTGAGCAGGAGTATGTGGGCCTCTCATTTTTCCACTTTGAGCCGCTCTTTTTGGGGGCGATTAATCTTTAATCAGGCTAGCAAAAAGGCGCGTATATTCTTTTACCTGTTTTTCCAGGGCAAAGCGCTCATTAAATGTGATAAGGCTCTGGTGACTTAGCCTTTCTCTAAGCGCCTTATTTTTGGCCAGTTTTATCATGGCGGCACTAAGTGCTTCCGGGCTGTCGTCGCATAAAAGCGCTTCATGCGGCAAGAGCAGCTGCGAGAGGCTCTTTTTGAGGCCGATAACCGGAGTGCCAGCCCGCAAAGCCTGCAAAACTTTGATGGGAAAACCGAAAGAGGCGCTGCGTGGCACTACCAGAGCCAAAGCGTTATTTAATAAATCTACCATTAAGCGCTGATTATTAAGCGGAATATAGCGACCGCCGCTTTTTAAGAACTCTTTGGGAGGCGGCGCGGAGGTTAAAAATATGAGCCTGCATTTTGGCAGGCTTTTTTGCACTAAGGCAAAGGCTTTGGCCAAAAGTGCAAGATTTTGATAACTGTCGCAGTTGCCGGTGTAGAGAAAATAGGGCGCTTCCGGCACCTTATAAGGTTGCTCTTTAGGCTCTTTTTGCCAAAAGAGGTCCGGCGGCTCTTTGGCCAAAAGGCCGGGCGGAATAATGGCAATTTTTTCTTCCGGCACAAAATGAGCGCTTAAAAGGTCGGTTTGCGTTTGGCTAAAGAGCAGAATTTTAGCCGCCATGGCCGGCAAAAAATCGAGAGCCTTGCCGCCAAAGCGGGCGAGCAATTTGCTTTCAAACGAGCTAAAATAGTGTGGCAGTTCTTCACTCATTACATTATGTGCATGATATAACACGGGAATATTGGCCATAAAACCAATTAAAAGCCCTAAAACAAGAGCTTCGTAATTATGCACATATAAAAGCTCGGGGCGTTTTTGTGCGAGCTCGCTAAGGGTGTTTTTTAAAAGTAAAATATCCTGTCCGGCCTTGGCTACAGAAGGGCCGGAGCGCAAAATTTTGCCTTGCCCCCGGTTGATAGCGGTGAGACGGCCATCGGCAATGGGATAAGTTAAAAAAGTAATGTCGTGTCCGGCTTTTTTTAAAGCATAAACCAAACTGCCGATAAAGACTTGCGAGCCCTGAGGTGTGGGGTAGGGCATGGCGGCCAAAACGGCTATTCTGTATTTTTTAGCGGCAATACTAGCCATCGTCATCCCCGGATAAATCTAAGAAAACAGGCAAATTTTCAGCAGTTTTTTGGGCTACAGGCCGCCCTTTGGAGCTAATGGCCACATCGACTTTTTTCGTTAAAAGCACATCGGCCGGAGTTAGGCCGATAAGAGCGAGCATCTCACTCATTCTCAGGCCGCTGTCGCGGTAACTATTCATGGTGTAAGTTAAAACATTATCTTTTAAACTTAGGGCATTTATAAAAATGCGGGCATCAATGAGGCGCTTTTTGCCCTTGCGCGTAATCATGACCCCGAGGTGCGGCGCATTAAGTACCGCGCTTATGGCCGTATGCAAACTCGCCAAATCCACGGCCTGGCTTAAGGTGAGGGCATAGCGGGTAGCGGCCACCGCCTCGCAGGCCGGGCTGTCGCCGGTTTCGAGAGGCCAAACGGCCAGGGGCACCAAATCTTCGGGCAAAGTGGCCTTTAATCTGGCCAAAATATCAGCCGAACTTACATATTCTCTCAGGCCGATATCAACGAGTTCGGCCTCACTAAAGACGCCCAGAGAGAGAGCCGGCCCAAAGCCGATGCGCGGGCTGGGGTGGTGGCCGCCGCTCATGGTAAGCGGTAAGCCGGCGCGGCGCATGGCCTGTGTTAAGTGGGTTACGGTCTCCAAATGGCCGAGTAGGGCGGCCCGGCCCCGCTTGGCATAGCGCAGGCGCACCAAATAGGCGATAGCTTCGCCATCTATTTGGCCTTCTTGGGTCTGCTCAGCCTCTACTTCTCCGGCGGCCTCTTCTTCGGCTTTATCGCGCTGTAACATTTCGTTTTGCCATTTGGTGCAGAGGCCGCCGATGGTGGCTTCGGCTTTTAGGGCCTTTTGATATTCTTTGCGCAAATAGCCGGCCGGCACCGCGCTTATCAGGTGTTCCCAGGGGAGAGTTTCATCTAAAACGCGCTCGCCCAAATAGGTAGCGAGGTCCGGCACTTCCGCCGGCCACTCATTAAGGGCCTTTTCCCAGGCCTCGCGCTTAAAATGCTCTGTCCAGTTGTCTAAATAGGCGCCGCTATCGAGAGCGCTTAACAGTATGGCGGAAAGGCGCCTGTCGCCACGGGAGAAGAGGCCTTCCAAAAGGGCCTGATCGCCCTGTGAATAGCTGAGGCGCACTTCGCGCATGGGTTTAATAGCCTCTTTTAAGAGCTTAAAGCGGCGCTCCAATTCGCTGCCCGTTACCTGGGCGGCATATTGAAAAGGAGTGTGAGCTTTGGGGATAAAAGCGGCGCAGCTTATCTCAATATTAAGGCGCTTTTTGGTGGAGCGCAGCACTTTGCGCACCAGCTCGGCAATGGCCAGAATGTCCTCATCGGTCTCGGTGGGCAGGCCCAGCATAAAATAAAATTTAAGGCGCTGCCAACCGGCATCTATAGCACTTTTTACCGCTGTAAAGAGCTCCTCTTCGCTGTTGCCCTTATTGATAACGCGGCGCATACGCTCTGTTGCCGCCTCCGGAGCCATGGTAAAGCCGGTGCGCCGGCCGCTGGCGGCAATGGCCCGCGCTACTTTGGGGCGCAAACTCTCCAGGCGCAAAGAGGGCAGGGAGACAGCAATACCCAGCTCATGGCCCCACTCGGTTAAGCTGGTGATGATTTCCTCTATTTGCGGATGGTCGGCTGCCGATAGCGAGAGCAATCCCACCTCTTCCTGGCCGCTCTCTTTGACGCCGATTTTGGCCCGCTCCAGCACCTCCTGTGCCGAGCGGTGGCGCACCGGCCGATAGAGCATACCGGCAGCGCAAAAGCGGCAACCGTGGTCGCAGCCGCGCTGAATTTCTACTGTCACTCTGTCATGTACCGGGCGGGCCCAGGGGATGATATTCACCGGCAGCGGCGCCTTTGATAAATCCTTTAAGCGGCGGGCTTTAACCAGTGGCGGCGCTATTTTTTCGCCCTCGCCATTAGTCCAAAAGTCCACATAAAGCCCAGCATAGTGGGGCTTTGCAGCATTGGGTAGATATACGCCTTTTATGCCCGAAAGGCCGCTTAGGCGCTCTTTCCTGGAGAGCCCTTTTTTCTTGGCCGCCAGTAAATAAGCGGAAATTTCCAAATTCAGCTCTTCGCCATCGCCCAGTAAAAAGGCATCCATAAAAGGAGCGAGAGGCTCGGCATTAAAAGCTTGCAAACCGCCGGCCACGATGAGCGGCGCCTCTTCGCCGCGCTCAGCCGGATTAAGGGCAATGCCGCCCAGGCGGAGCATAGTGAGCACAGTGCTGTAGCACATTTCATGGGGCAGGCTAAAGCCCACTATGTCAAATTCGTTAAGCGGGCGCAGAGTTTCCAGCGACCAAAGGGGCCAATTGGCCTCTTTTATAGCCATTAATAAATCTGGCCAGGGCGCATAAACGCGCTCGGCGGCGCACTCATCTTTACTGTTTATGGCTTTATAAAGTATTTTTAGGCCGAGGTAACTTTCGGCCGTTTCATAGATATCCGGGAAACAGAGAGCCCAGCGCAAAGCGGCCTCTTCCTTAGGCATAGAGCCCACTTCGCCGCCAATATAGCGAGCCGGTTTTTCCACATTTTTTAAAATAGCGTTTAGCGCTTCCGGACTTATGCGCATTAAAAACCTCCCTTTGCCCAGAGGGCGGGCGTTACCCTAGCAGAATAGCTAATTAGCTTCAATAAGTTGCCTTTTCATTTTTTCCATTGCCCGCAGCTATTCTTTAACCTATAACCCTTTTCCCGTAGTACCCTGGAGGGCGCTATAAATAATTATGATTTTAGGAGAGATATAATGACCAGCGAAAATAAAACAAAAACTCTGCGCGACAGACCGGCCATGCGCTGGCTGGCTCTCGTCATTGTGGCGGCCACCATGATGTTTGGTTACTTTTTTACCGATATCATGTCCCCGCTCGAAGAGCTCTTAACCGCCCCCAAAGGCGGCGCGGAAGGCCTGGGCCTCGGCTGGAGCAGCGATGATTACGGCTTTTTCTCCGGCTCTTACAGCTTTTTTAATGTCTTTCTTTTGATGCTCTTTTTCGGCGGCATCATTTTAGACAAATTCGGCATTAGGATTACCGGTATCATCAGCACGGTGCTCATGTTTTTGGGCGCTATTATTAAGTGGTATGCCGTTAGTAACACCTTTGAGGGCACCATGTTTGGCTACCAGATGCAGGTAATTGTTGCCTGCCTCGGCTTTGCCACTTACGGTGTGGGCTGCGAAATTGCCGGCATCACCATCAGCAAAGTTATTGTCAAATGGTTCACCGGTTATGAACTGGCTCTGGCTATGGGTATTCAGGTGGCTCTTGCCCGTCTCGGTACCGCCGCGGCTTTTGGCCTCGCTCTGCCCTTTGCTAAAGCTTTCGGCGGGGTGAGCGCCAGTGTGGCTCTCGGGGCGGCTCTCCTGTGCGCCGGTGTTATTGCCTTTATCGGCTACTGCTTTATGGATAAAAAACTGGATGCCCAGGCGGCCGCGGCCAGTAGCGAAAAAGAGGAGGGCTTCAAATTTGCCGATCTCAAAAAGCTCTTTACTTGCAAGGGCTTTTGGCTCATTACCTTGCTTTGCCTCATGTTCTATGCCGGCGTTTTCCCCTTCTTGAAATTTGCCACCAAGCTGATGATCACCAAATACGGCGTGGCCGAAAATATTGCCGGCCTTATTCCCGCCATGCTGCCCTTTGGCACCATCATTTTGACACCGCTCTTTGGCGCTCTTTACGACAAGAAGGGGAAAGGAGCCACTTTGATGCTCATCGGCTCCATTTTAATGACTCTCGTCCATGTGGTCTTTGCTTTGCCCAATCTGGGTTCCTGGGTGCTGGCTGTAGTTGTTATTTTGGTCCTCGGTGTGGCTTTTGGTCTGGTGCCCTCGGCCATGTGGCCCTCTGTGCCCAAAGTTATTCCCATGCAGCTTTTGGGCACCGCTTATGCCCTCATCTTTTATATCCAGAATATCGGCCTCGCGCTGGTGCCTATTTTGATTGGCAAAGTCAATGGCGCGAGTACGGAAAACGGTGTCACCAACTATACGCCCAGCATGGCTATTTTTGCCGCTTTTGGTATATGTGCCATCATCATCGCCTTCTTGCTCAAAGTGGAAGACAAAAAAGCCCATTACGGCCTGGAAGAGCCCAATAAAAAGTAAGCACCATTGCTTACCCAGCCGCTAAAACGACGATAGCAAACAGGGGCGCAAGATTTTACGCCACTGCTGTTGAAAATAGAGGAAAATTTCACTATACTCCCGCACCCGGTCGCTTAGGGCGCCCACCCTCGCCATTTGGATGATGAAGAGGGTAAATTGGCCAGAATTAGCCATATATGCTCAGAAAATTCCCCCTCGCTGCATGGGAGAGGGGGTTAGGGGGTGAGGTCAGCTATGCTTAATTATATTTGGTTTGGGCTACTGGCTATCTCTCTTTTGGCCGGGGCCTTTCATGGCAATATGGCTGCTGTCAGCACGGCCTCTTTTGAGGCGGCCAAGGGGGCCGTCACTCTGGCCCTCGGCCTTGTTGGCGTTATGGCTCTTTGGTTGGGCGTTATGCGCGTGGCTCAGGATGGCGGGCTCATGCAGCGCCTGGCCCGGCTCATCCGCCCGCTAATGGTCCGCCTCTTCCCCGATGTGCCCAGCGAGCACCCGGCCATGGCGGCCATGATTATGAATATCACCGCCAATATGCTGGGGCTCGGCAATGCCGCCACCCCCTTTGGCATCAAAGCCATGAAGGAGCTCGATACTTTAAACCCGCGCAAGGGGGTGGCCACCGACGCCATGGCCCTCTTTTTGGCTATCAATACTTCGAGTGTCACCATTTTGCCGCTGGGCGTCATCGGCATCCGCGCCGCCGCCGGCTCCAAAGATCCGGCTATTATTACCGTCACCACCATTTTTGCCACCATCTGTTCAACTATTGTAGCTATTACGCTGGCTAAGCTCTTTAGCCGCTTACCCGCTTATTCTCTCGAAAAATTTCCCGGTGAGCCGGCGGTGGCCGCTGAGCCCAAAAATGAAGCCGCGCCGGAAGTAATGGAGCTTGGAGAAGCGCCCACTGCCGTTAAGTGGCGCAAGTGGCTGGTCTTGGCCTTAATACTGACTTTTTTAGGCGCCATGGGCTATCAAATCCACCTCATGGCCGCCACGATGACTCCCTTTGCCATTTTGTCGGCTCTCGCTTCTGGTTGGCTTATCCCGGCTATTTTGGTGGGCCTTATTGCTTATGGCTTTGTCTATGGGGTCAAAGTCTATGACAGCCTGGTAAAAGGGGCCAAAGAGGGCTTTGAAATTGCTATAAAAATCATCCCTTTTTTGGTGGCTATTATGGTGGCTGTAGCCATGTTCCGGGCAAGCGGCGCTCTGGCCGATTTACAGGCTTTTCTGGCGCCGGTGTTAGACCCCTTGGGCTTGCCGGCCGAGGCACTCGCTATGGCTATTGTGCGCCCACTTTCGGGGAGCGGCGCCATGGGCATCATGACCGAAACCATCAATACCATGGGGCCGGATACTTATGTGGGCCAGCTGGTCTCCACTCTTAACGGCTGCACCGAAACCACCCTTTATGTCATGGCGGTCTATTTTGGGGCCGTGGGCATCACCAAAGTGCGCCATAGCTTATGGGCGGCGCTTTTAGCCGATTTAACCGGCGTCATTGCCTCGGTATTTATTTGCCGCATATTCTTTCTGTAGGAGTTGATAGTGGCTAAAATTTCCCTCACCCTGACAGGCAGTGAAAATTATGCCAACGCGCTCTTCTTTATTTGTCATGCCCTCACCCCGACCGGTGGTGAGGGATGAAAATAGGAGCTGATAATGGTTAAAAGTTTTATGATGGTTATAGTTAATAAGTGCGCTTTAGGGCTAATCTTTGTCTTATTTGCGCTTTCGGCTTGCTCGCCAAGTAAAGCTCCGCAGGATAGCCGCCTCAAAATAGCCGTAGCTATTGCCCCTGAGGCCTGGCTGGCCGAGCAAATAGGCGGAAATGAAGTAATAGTCACCACTTTGGTGGAGCCTGGTGTTTCGCCGGAGACTTTTGACCAATCGCCAAAAAATATGGCCGCCATTGCCGCCGCCGACCTCTTTTTTGTCAGCGGTTTTACCTTTGAACACCGCCTGATTGACAAAATGGCCAAAAATAGTGCGACGCGCTTTATCGAACCCAGCGCTACCTTGCCGCTGCGCCATTTTGACGCCGCTGAAGCGCACCACCACCATGATGGCAGCGACCATAAAGAGGCTAAAGATGACGATTTAGATCCCCATTTTTGGTTCTCAATAAAGCACATGACTCACCATGCCAAGGTGATGACCGAGGCTATGATAGCGGCCCGCCCGCAGCAAAAAGCCAATTTTTCAGCTAACTTACAAAAAGTTTTAAAAGAACTTGAGCTTTTGCAACAAGAAGCCACCGGCCTCCTTGCCCCGTATAAGGGGCGGGCCTTTTTGGTCTTTCATCCCACTTATGGCTATTTGGCCGAAGAATTTGGGCTCACCCAGGTGGCTATTGAAGCCGAGGGCAAAGAGCCGGCGCCCAAGCAACTGGCAGCCATAACAGAAGAAGCCAAAGAGCACAAAATCAGCACCATTATTGTGCAACCGCAATTTCCCTTTAGTGCTGCCAGCGCGGTGGCCGAGGCCATTGGCGGCCAGGTGATAGTGGTGGATTCGCTCTCAGCCGATTATCCGGCTATGTTTCGCCGCCTGACAGAGACTCTCTCTGTCTCTTTTAAAGACACTTCCGAGCAGGCCGCCAATGAGTAATATCCCGGCTATTTGTATAAAAGATCTGGCCTTTTCCTACGAGGACGGCCGCGCTATTTTGCAAGAAGTGAATTTAGATATTCTCCCCGGCACTTTTACCGCCATGGTGGGGCCCAACGGCGGCGGCAAAACAACGCTGCTCCGCCTTATCTTGGGTCAGCTTACGCCGGCTAAGGGCTCTATCAGCATCTTTGGCCGCTCTCCGCGCGCCGCCCGGGAAAAAATCGGCTATGTGCCACAGCAACTGCGCTATGATCAGCTTTTTCCCATTACGGTGAGCGAGGTAGTCTTAATGGGCACTTTAACAGCCAAAACATCCTGGGGCTTTCGCTATAGCACGGCCCAAAAAGAGGCGGCCAGAAGGGCGCTTAACGAAGTTGGCCTTACCCACTGGTCCGAGCCCTTTAAGGCGCTTTCCGGCGGCCAAAGGCAAAGGGTGCTGATTGCCCGCGCGCTGGTGGGGCGGCCGGAGCTTTTGCTTTTAGATGAGCCGACTGCCAATCTCGATGCGGCGGTAAGTGCAGAATTTTACGAGCTTTTATCAAGGCTTAACCAGGAAATGACTATTCTCCTTGTCTCCCACGATATGGAGTATGTCTCGCAAAATGTGAATAATGTGGTTTGTGTCAATCACACTGTTGATGTCCACCCCACCAGCGCGCTGGAATTTGTGCAAAGCGGCCATCTTATGGCCGGCGGCCTGAAGAGAGTGCGCCACGATATTTCCGCGCCCGCTCCGGAGCATCATCATGATTGAATTTATTAGTGCGCTTATGGAGCATAGCTTTTTGCAAATGGCCCTTCTGGCCGCTGTGCTCACGGCTATTCCCTGCGGCATAGTCGGCAGTTATGTGGTGACTAAGCGCATCACCTATGTGGCCGGCGGCATTGCCCATTGCGTCTTGGGCGGCATCGGTCTTGCCCATTATTTAAACCATGTCCACGGCCTTAGCTGGATGAGTCCCATGTTGGGCGCTCTTCTGGCCGCACTTTTAGCCGCTCTTATTATCGGCCTGGTCACCACCCGCCAAAATGAGCGCGAGGACACCATCATCGGCGCCCTCTGGGCCATCGGCATGGCCGGCGGCCTCTTCTTTATGGCCATGACCCCCGGCTATAATGCCAGCCTGGTGAGCTATCTCTTTGGCAATATTCTTTTGGTAACTCAGCAGGATATTTATCTAATCATAGCTTTGGATATAGCCATAGCCATCCTGATCCTGCTCTTTTATCGCCACCTCCTGGCCGTGAGTTTTGACCAGGAATATGCTGCTCTGCGCGGCCTTTCGGTGAAGCGCTTTACCTTTATTTTGCTCTTTATGGTGGCCATCACCGTGGTGCTGCTCGTGAGCGTGGTGGGCATTGTTTTGGTAATAGCTTTACTCACTTTGCCGCCGGCCATTGCCGCCCGTTTTTCTAAAAATCTGGGCCAGATGATGGCCATTTCCACGCTGGTTTGTCTCTTTTGTTCTGCCGGCGGCCTGGCTATAAGTTACAGCCCCAATTTGCCGGTAGGGGCCACTATTGTGCTTTTGGCTGGTGGGCTTTATCTGCTTAGCACTTTGCTCAGAAAGAAATAGTCGCCTTTTGTGAATAAAATCATATTAATACAGCTTGCATCGACGTTAAGCGCTTAGAATGCTATGCTCTTTACCATAAGCTACGGCTGCCTGATGAAACTCGTCTGACGTAATATTAGCAAAATATTGTTGTCGCCATTTGGTATAATCGGATTTTTCTTTGATAATAATGGATATAAAACGTTCAGCTTCTACGGTTCCCAGCCTTTCAATAAGATATTTCATACCGGTATCCATCAGCTCAATAGTGCTAGTCATTGAAGGCCTCCAATTTATAAATAAAACTTAGTGGATTTATTAGTGCTATTCTGTCTGTACGATATTTTAACAATCTGTTGTCGGTTGTTAAAAAATATGAAGCGCCACCTATAATAGCACCAGCTACATGGTGAGCATCAGCTGCTTTTATTCCGGTTAAGGTAATTTCATCAGCCAGTACTTTAACTTCAGCGCTTTTTTCAATATCGACATAAATGGTGCTATTTTCCTTTATAAAAGTTAGTATGGAATTTCGCCTTATTTCATAAGGATTGCGACTGTTTTCGTATAATAAAACATAGGAAGTAACCAGTTTAAAGCGCTTGTCTCGAATAAGAGCCTGAATATGTAATTTTGCTTGTGCCTCCAGAGATACTCTAAGCTGAGACTGATCATCGTAAGGGCGATTATAGCAGCAATTATCGAGATATATCAGCATATTGAAACCGCGCTTCCTATTGTGTGCCGACATATTACAAAAGAAATGCCGCAATTTTTAGTATAGCGCTCTAAATAATCGAAAGCGAGCAAAAACATTGTATTTGTCTGCGGATTATGGGGCTTAGCGGATGGAAACGTTGATATTTTCCACTTTGCCGTGGCGGGTGATTTCCACCCCTAAGTTGGAAGTCTCTTTGAGTTTTTGGTAAAGCTCCAGCGCCTTATCCGGGCTATTCATCTCATAGCCGTTGACTTTTTGGATAATATCGCCGTTTTTGAGGCCCAGTTTGCTAAAAATGCTGCCCGGGCGGATAGAGAAAATCTTAAAGCCGTTGGATTTGCCGTTTTTGAAGTTGGGCACCAGGCGAGCCTGGCTGGCCACTTGCGAAAGGTTATTCATCACCTTGTCCACTTCGCCTTTTTCCACCACATAATTAAATTCATCAACTTTTTGCACCGAGGTGCCGATTTCTTCAGAAGCCGGCTCAGCAGCGGCTGTTGTAGTAGCTGCCGGTTTGGGAGTTTTGGGCTTTTTGCTATACTCTTTGCCCAGCTCGCATAGCTCATATTCGCTATCGCTATTCAGCACCACAATGGCTTTCTGGCGAATATCCATAACGGTATATCCGTCGTCTATTTTGGCCGCATCGCCGCCTATGCCAAATACTTTGGGCTCACCTTTTTTGCCCGGTGAGTAAATAACCATAGACCAGGCAGGGTCATTGGCGGCAATAGTGGCTACAAGCTCACCGCCAAGTGAGCATTCGTGCATACTTTCATCAGGCGGCAGCTCGCCGTCAGCCAGTTGCGCTTTGGCTTCAATAGCCGCTTTATCTTCTTTTACTTCCTCTTTGGGCTCCAAAATTTCCTTTTTGGCATCCAGCAAATTGCGCTCACTAATGATTTCCAGAGGGCGGGGCTCATTTTTAGCTGTGGTAAGCGTTTGCGGGCGGCTGGCTGCCGCCGGCTCAATAGAGGGCTCCACGGCATCGGCAATCACGCTACTCGCGCTCTTAGCGGCAAAGAAAGAACAGAGACTAACAAAAACCAAATTTATGGCCCAAAGGTAACTAAGCATTTTCCCTCCTCCAGAGGAGAAACCAACGGCATATTATAGGGCAAAAGAGCAGGTGGCTGCAAGAAAATTTGCTGTTTTTGCAGCAGGCGCTTGGCTATATGTTTTTCCAATTCTCTATTATAATGTTAGGAAGTCGTTTAAGGTGCTTCACATTATCGGTTACCATCACGAGGTTGTTTTTAATTGCTGTTGAACCAATTAGAATGTCAAAATCATCAATTCGCTCGCCGGTAAGCTCAAGGCTTGTTTTTATGTCTCCAAATAGTTCAAGAGCCGGAAAAATCGGGAGTACATCAAAGTTATTAGTAATAAACTCAATATCTTTTGCGCGTGCAGACTTGTTGTTGCTTTTGGAGGCTCCATAATATAGCTCTGCTATGGTTATTTCAGAAACATAGCAATTTCTTGGATCAACTTCGATAATTCTCTCGCGGATGCCATATTTGTTTTTGAGTAACGAAATGCAGATATTTGTATCAAGCAAAAAGCCGCGTTCCTGTTTCCGTCTCATAAATCAGAAGTCCTCTAAAATACGTGAATTTCCCTGTACCCTTGCCGCACGGATTGCCGCTGTCTCTTCCTCGGGGGAGATATCGTCACACCAAGAGTTGCTTAGACCATCAAAAAAAGACATATTCTTTTTTGTTTGCTTTGATTTCTCCAAAATAGAGGCCGAAAGCTTATTTATTAAGGTGATTTTTATACTATTTTCAAGAGGCATGAGCATTTGTGCATACCAATTTGCCGTTTCTCTGGTTATTGCATTCATTTTTCACCCCGGAAACTTTCCTCGTTTAGATATCATAAACAAACGATAATGGGCTTATCAAGATGCCAAAGCCTAATATCTATACTAGCATAACTAGTCTACGTTAGCCAGTTCTTATTTACTGGCCATATCTCATCTCGCAAAATATTTCTGAAGTCCGGTATGAGTGAAGTTAGCTTCGCCCTTGGCGGTAATCCCCAAAAAGAGCGGGCAAGGTGTAAGATGGTTTATGTGGTGATTTTAATGAGAGGAGAGGTTAGAACTTACTTCTCAACTGCGGAGCCATGGGCAATTAAGTCGATGTCCAAAGCTTCGGCTTCGCCGGTGGGGTTATCGGCAATGATTTTGCCGTTTATATTATTTTGGCTGGCATTGGGTTGATTGAGTTTATCCATAGAAAAGTTTTTATCGCTATCAACAGTGGCAAAAGAGCCGGCAGTTTGCAATTTAATAACGCCGAGATCGGTGACGCTGGATAACCATTCATCAACTTTGGTACCGCCGACAGTAGCAACGGAGTCAAGGATTGTTTTAATGGTATCTTTCTTAAAAGAGAGCCAAGTATAATCCTGTGAAGGTGTCCATTTACCATCGTCTCCATCTTCGTCGCTGGCGCATATTGCTGTGGCCAAAGACTCGGTATCAAGGAGCCATTTGATGAGGGCAGCACTGCTTGTGGCGTTGGTGTCACCGGTTACCACAGGAATAATCTTGTTCTTATAGACATACATAATAATGGCGCCGTATTCCATGGAGAAATTGCGGCCTTCAAATTGTGCTAGATCTTGTTGTTCAAAGAAATCCATATTATATTCGGCACTTAAATTGCTGGCACTGGTGAGGCCCATCTCCGCAACTTTGAGCTCTTGAGTACAATTTGCGGTGCAATTATAGGACCAGTCAAAAGAGATGGTGTTCCAGCTTTCGTTAATTTTATTGGCAGTGCCTTGGCCTTTGGTCACTTTCATGTTGCTGGTGACAGTAAAATCTTTCATGGCACCGGCAAGAGCATCCATAGCTTCGCCGGCCGGTTTTATTTTAGCTTTAGTTGCTTCGGTAGCAACGTATGTTTGGATTACTCCGCCTATTTTTTCTTCGGCAATTGGTACGACAATAAGTTTAGCGGCACCCCATAACACATTCGTACCAAATTCATTATCTCCGTACTCGACAATCTTCTGAACAGCCCAATCGGTCAGATAGTCATCGGGGGCGTTTAAAAATTTGGCTACTTCATAAAAATTCTCCGGGATAACACCGCTCAAATCATAGTGCACGGTGGCATCGTATGCTTTGGCTAAAACAGGGGTGCCTTTACAATCAGAAGCATCATACTTACAGGCAGTGCATTTAACAGTGCCGTCGATATCCTGGCCGGTGACGCTCTTACAAGTGACGCCGGTCATGCCGAGTTTGCCATCGCATTGCTCACCCCTTTCCCAAATACCGTTGCCACATTCGGCCGAACCGGTATCAACTGGGCCTTCACCCTCTTCTTCTTCTCCCTCTACAGCCGGGGGATCGTTCTTGCAGGCGGTGAGGCTCAAGGCGGTGAGAGCTAACAACATACTTAAATATTTTATGCGTTTCATATTTTCCTCCATTCGTTTGGTTCCAAAACGCCAACTTCTATATTACTATTGATTGCAAGTTGGAGTAAAGAATAAAACGCAGGTGGGGCATTTTTCTCTACTTTGTGAGGAGCCCTCACCCCGACTGGTAGTAATAATTATTGGATCTCGCCCCTCTCTATTTGTTAAAATGGAGAGGGGGCCGGGGGGTGAGGGAAAACTGGTTGACTATATGAAAGACAAACAGGTAACTACTTGAATTTACAAATCTCCTCCCCCTCTCTATTTGTTAAAATGGAGAGGGGGCCAGGGGGTGAGGGATGAAAATGTACGATGACCTCTATATAACCGGCGGAGCAGAGCTGGAAGGGCGTAGCGGGGTGCCCGGTTCTCTGCCGGAAACCATCTATTTGATGAGTTTGGCTCTGATGGCACGCGGGCAGCATCGCCTCGGCGGTATCTCGAGTGCCAGTGAAGTGGCTGATTTTCAACATATTTTAGAAAAAATGGGCCTTATTTTCGGTGATACAAGGCGCTATTTTATGGATATTGATAGCCGGCAAATCGCGCCGGCGGCGCTCACTTTTAAAGATACCTATCCGCTAAAAGGCGCATTTTTGCTAATTTTTCCGCTCTTGCATGCGTTTGGCCAGGTGGCTATTTATTTGCCCGATACAGCCAGAAAACCCTGGTTTATGGACGAAGTGCTGAATTTATTGAACCTTTTTGGCGTGCGGGCCCGCTATAGCGGCGGCAAGCTGGAAGCCAAATGCCGTTATTTAAAGGGCGCTAAAGTGCGCTTGCCGCCCGGTGAGCCGATTTTGAGTGCTATGGCCATTTTGGCCGCTGCCCTGGCCAGAGGTAATTCGGAGATAAGTAATATTTCCGCCGGCAGCGAAATTTTTGCTCTTTGCCGCGCTTTGCAAAAAATGGGTGCTCTGGTGGAAATCCCCGGTAGCGGCCCGCTCAATATTACCGGTGTTGATGCTCTCTCCCCGCTGGAATACCAGATAGCGCCGGATAACCGCCAGCTCCTGCTTCTCTTTTTTGCGGCGCTTTTAAACGAGAGCGCTATTACTTTGCAAGATGTGCCGCAGGAGGCCAAAGAGCTCATTATTTCTCTTGCCTCTCTGATTGGCGCCGAAGTGCACGCTATTGCCGGTGATGAGCTTTTTATCGACGGCCATAAATTTAGCTTGCCGGCAACCACCTTTATCGAGTGCCGCTATCCGGAAGTTACTTTGCCGGCCCTTATTTTGCTGGGCAATCGCTTTTGTCACCAATACCGCCTGGTTTCCACCGGCCTTTGGCCCTTAAGGAGCGAGCTCACTATTTTGAAGCGCCTTAATTTGCAATATACACTGGAGGGTAATGAGCTCTTAGTGCGCAGCACGCCGCTGGCTCCCACCGAGCTTTTGCCCCAAACGGCGGCTCAAGCCGCTTGGCTCATTTTGGCCGCTTGCTCCGCCGCCGGAGAGAGCGTTATTTATGACGGCGGCCTTATCGATCGCCGCTTTTCCGCTTTGGATCTTACACTAAATCGCCTTGGGGCTCATATTCGCCGTGTAAAAGCAACAGAGCAGGATAAATAATGAATAATTTTGCTCATGCCAATAAAAGATCCTTGGGCAATAGCCAGGAAGAGGCCGCCGCTGCTTATCTAATAGAACGGGGCTATCAAATTATAGAACGTAACTATTTATTAAGAGGCGGCGAAATCGATATAATCGCGAAAGATGGCGAAACGCTCTGCTTTGTTGAAGTGCGCTCACGGAAAAACGCCGACCTGGGGCACCCGCTGGCGAGCGTTACTCTTAGTAAGCAGCGCCACCTGGTGCGCGCCGCCAAACATTACCTTATGACCCACCCGGGCCTCGATTGCCCAATGCGCTTCGATGTGGTGGGCATTGTTCTTAACCCTTATGAAATTACATTGGTGCAAAATGCCTTCTATGCCGAATGAACAGGGAATTTTATACATAGTGCCCACACCGCTCGGTAATTTAGCCGATCTCTCACCAAGAGCCATAGATACTCTAGGCTCTGTGAGCCGTATTTTGGCCGAGGATACACGGCACACCGGCGAAATGCTTAATCATTTTGGCCTAAAAGTGCCCATGATTAGCCTGCACGATCACAACGAAAGAGAACGAGCCGGCCTGGTAAGCGGCCTGCTTGATGAGGGCAACTCATTGGCTCTGGTTTCCGATGCCGGCACCCCCACTATTTCCGATCCGGGGTATCATCTGGTAAGCGCTTTGAAAGAAGATGGCTATAAAGTGGTGGCTCTGCCCGGGCCCTGCGCGGCCATCACTGCCCTCTCCGCCTCCGGCCTTGCCAGCGACACTTTTACCTTTATTGGCTTTTTGCCGCAGAGCGGGGCAGCGCGTAAAAATGCTATTAGTGAAATACTTAATAAAAAAGAGACGTTAATCCTCTATGAATCCCCAAAGCGCATTCACACTCTTTTAGAGGAGCTGCGCCCGGCCGGGCACCGCCAGCTAGCCATTGCCCGCGAGCTCACCAAAGTGCATGAAGAGATAATCCGCTCCTTTTGCGATACTGTTACAGCGGAGGAGGTGCGCCCGCAGGGAGAATTTACGCTCATTTTGGGGCCCAAAGCTGCGGATGAAGCAGCGGAGAGTGCGGCAGTTATGGATATGCGCCGCCTTGTAGAACTGGCACTAAAAGAGGGACTTTCGGTGAAAAGCGCAGCTGCTCTGGCCAGTAAATTTTTGGATTGTTCAAAAAAAGAGGCCTATCAGGCGGCGCTGGAGCTGGCTGGTTAAAAGATAGTGCTACTTGCGCTCTAATATGCTATCTTTTCGCCGCTATGGGGGTGCGCTTTATGCCCGGGTTGCGTTACTTGATATTTCTTTTTTTGCCTTTGCTCTCTGCTTGTGGCTACCGCTTATTGAATAATGCCCCCTTTAAAGAGTGTGCTGCTATTTATGTAGCAGCTGTTGCCGATGAAGGAGAAGAGAGCGGTATGGCTCTGGCTCTTCGCGAGGCCTTGGCCGCCGAGCTTGCCGGGCGCGGGCTTATTGTGGCTGCAAAAGATAGTTCTAAATACTGCCGCTTGACCGCGGCGGTAAAAAGTTTAAAAACTACCTTGGGCGGCACTTCATATGGCGATAATGAAGTCAATAGTTATATTGAAAGTTTTAAAGGCGAGTGTCAATTAAGCGCCCATGACGGCCGGCGCCTTTTTGCCAGCGGCGCTGTTTCCGGGCGGGAGATATTTTTGGCCACCCGCGATTTGGGTAGTAGCGAGCTTGAGATTTTGGCCGCCGAATCCAGCCGCCGCCGGCTTATAAAGATACTTGCCGAAAATTTTGCGGCCGAGTGTTTGGAAAGAGGAGAGGAACAGTGGCTGAGCTCAAAACAGTAAGCCGCCTTGATGAACTGACGAGCTACCTCAAAAAGCCTTTGCCCCGAGGCGGTGTGGTGCTCATTTTGAGCGAGGACGACCAGCTAAGAGAGCTGGCCATTGCCGCTCTCGAAGAGGCGGCGGCCATTGATTACAGCGATGACTTTAATGTGAGCCGTTTTGATGCTCGGGAAAACCTGGAGGGCGCTATTTTAGCTGCAAGGAGTTATCCTATGATGGCTGAGCGGCGTTATGTGCGCATCGACCACCTTGAGGGGCTGAAATCCATCAAAGTTAGCGATAAGCCGCCCGCCAAAGTGGCTAAAGCCAAAGCCAAAAAGAGTGCCGAAAAGGGTGATAGAGAGGGTGATGTTCTAAGCTCCTATTTGCAAGATCCAGCCGACAGCACGCTGCTTGTCTTTTTGGCCTCCAAGCTCGATCAACGAACAAAACTATTTGGAATTTTAAAGAAAAGTTCCTTTCTTGTGGCCGACTTAAAAGTGCCAACCAGGCGCGAACTTCCGGCCTGGATTAGAGGGCGCTCTAATTTTTACGGCCTGAAAATAGCTCCCGATGCCGAATCGCTTTTGGCTGATGTGGTGGGTTCCAATTTGCAGCTGATTGAGCGCTCTTTAGAGCAATTGCGTGATTATATTTATCCCGATAAAGCCGTTTCCGCGGCCGCCATCGAAGAGATGATTTGTCGCAGCAAGAGCGAATCGATTTTTGATATGACCGATGCCATCGGCCAGGGTGACGGGGCCAGGGCACTGGCACTTTTGCGCAATATGGAAGAAGACGGCGAGCCGGCTCTTATGATTTCGGCCATGATAACCCGCCATTTTCGCCAGCTTTTAACAGTGGCTGCCGCGGCCAGGCATGGCGGAAGCTCAAGCAGTATTGCCGGCGCTCTGGGCCTAAATCCCTTTGTCGCCGCTAAACTCTTGGATCAAAGCCGCAACATGAATATAAAAGGGCTTTTAGGGGCCTTCCCCAAACTTTTGGATTTGGATATAGCCCTTAAAAGCGGAGCGGCCAGCCCTTACGGAGCCATTGAGGATACGCTTTTGGAGTTGCTCCAGACCTTAAAAAGGAGATGAAATGAAACCTAAAAATATTTTATGGCCGGGAAGCCGGCTATTTTTAATGAGTCTCATCTCTCTCCTGCTTTTTTGCGCTTGCCCGGGCCGCGGGGTAGTTGTTTTGCCGGCTGCCACGAGCGCCGAGGAGCCGGCTTGGGCTAATTTGCCCAGCGGTTCGCTTACAAGTGGCCCGCGCGGTGAAGGATTTTATGGTTTTGGCCGAGCCGAAAGCGGCAAAGATACCACTAATAAACCGGATGATTTATTGGCCGAGGCCGATAACAGAGCTATGGAAATGCTCTCACTTACCATCGATCGTTTTTGGAATCGCTCTCTTTCGTATTTGACAAAAAAAACAGGGGCTTATGGTCTCTTTCGTACTTTTGAAGGGGCGCCGTGCCGGGTCTCTTTTAATAAAGAACACCATCAGGTAGTGGAGCACTGGCACCATATAAACGGCGAGAAGAGCATGGCTATGGCTTTTTTGTCGCGCGAGGATTTGGCCAATCAGCTCACCGCTTGCAAAGGGTGCAAAGAGCATCCGCTATGCAAGATGATGGGAGCCAATTTGGATTTACTCCTCACTGATTTCACTGCTTGGAGTGAAGTTTCCTGGACCAGTGATGAAGCGGTTCTCTCTTGGGTGAAGCGTGGCCCCGGGCCCTATGTGGACGGCCCGGCCGGCCGGGGCTTTTATGGCGTTGGTACGCTTGATGACCCTACAGATTTGGCCATCAGCACTCTTGATTTGCAATATAGAGCTGCTCTCTCTCTCCGCGAAACACTTTTGGACTTTTTGCGTAAGGCCACCGGCAAAGATGTGCGCCTGGACAACACTTACGACAGCATTACTCCGCCCTGTATTACCGCTATCCAAAAATTGAGCGGAGATATTATTGAAATGGGGCGCCTGCCCGACGGCCGGCCGGTGGCCTCGTTGGCTTTTGTCCCGGCCGATCGCGTGCGGGCGGCCACAAAAGATTGCCCAGGTTGCCAGGAATATAATATCTGCCGGGCTTTATATGACCGCTTTGACGAACTTTTTATGACTTCATCCAAACAGCATCAGATAAAAGTGTTTAACAGTGGTCGCAAGGCGCTATAATATTTCCGAATCGGCTTTTAATAAATCATAAAAGGCTCAAAAACGCCAAAAGAGGCAGCACGGTAAAAAAGGTGGGCAAGATATAATAGCTGCCTAGCCATTCCGCTCTTGAAAGCAAAGCGCCGCCTGATGTATGTTCCCCGGCGTTGTCTTTACTTACCTCATATTTTGTAAGTGGCAGACAACATAGTTTGTTTTGATAAAAAAGAGAGGAAAATTGTGCTTAGTCAGGAACCACTTATTGCCGTTTTTGTCGATTACGACAACTTGGCTATCGGCGCCCGCGACTTAAAAGGTGGCGGCGATTTTAAAATTCAACTCGTCTTAAAGCGCCTTTTGGAAAAGGGGCGCATTGTTTACAAAAGGGCCTATTGCGATTGGAGCAAACACCAAAACGCCATGCGCGAATTCCACGCTTCCGGCATGGTGATGATTGATATTCCCCAATCTTTAAGCGGCAAAAACAACGCCGATATTCACATGGTCATCGACGCGCTCGAACTCTGCTACGCCAAACAACATATTGATATATTTGCTCTTTTGTCTGGTGATAGCGATTTTACTCCGCTCATTTCCAAGCTCAAAGAGAATAATAAATATGTTATAAGCTGCGGCGTAAAGAGCTCCACCAGCCACCTTTTAATCAATTCCTGCGATGAGTTTATTTACTACGACGACTTGGTGCGCGAAGAAGAACAAAAGCTCAAAAAGAAAAAGAAAAAATCCTCTCGCGAGAATACGGCGGAGACTAACGAAAATAAAAATCAGGAGCTGGCTGATCATAATAGCGGCGAAAACGGCCAGGAGCTCACCAAAGAGCAGCGCGAAAAAGCCGAAGTGGCCGACCTTTTGGTGGAGCTTGTGAGCAATCTGGAAAAGGATTACGAAACAGTATGGAGCTCCATGTTAAAGCAGGCAGTGCGCCGCGTGCTGCCAGGTTTTAATGAGGCTTATTACGGCTATAAAAGCTTTACCGAGCTTTTAATGGAGCTTAAAAATAAGGGGCTTTTGGAGGTATCTTTTGACGGCGGGCGCAGTAACTTTAGAGTGCACACTCCGGAGAATTAGGCAATTTTAATAATCTTTGATTGAATCATGAGAATTTTCTGTGTATGCTGTGGCCCGCGAGCGGGCACCTAAGTTGCCCATGGGACTATAGATGAGCGACCTCACAGGGCTTTTGGATGAGCTTGAAGGCGAACTGGATGATGTTCTTGCCCCGGAAAGCGCAGCCATAAACGACATTGCCAATAAAGAAGGCCACGCTAGTGAACACCGCTTTTTCGGCCCATATGAGCTGATCGAGCTGGTGGGGCAGGGCGGAGTGGCCGAGGTCTATCGCGCTACCCATGTCAATCCCGCTTATGCCGGCCAGGTTTTTGCTGTTAAACTTTTGCATGAGGATGTCTCCCGCAATGCGCAAATAGTGGAGTTTTTCCGCGCCGAGGCTTATTTGCTCTCCCTTTTGCGCCATCCCAATATCGTGCGCACTTTTGAAGCCAGCGCCATTGATTCCACTCTATATCTCGCCATGGAATATATTGAGGGGCGCAATTTGGAAGAGCTCAATGTGCAGCTCATCCGCGCCGGCCTCTCCATGCCGCGTTCCATCATTTTGTATATTGTTTCCGAAGTTTCCCGCGCTTTGCAATTTGCCCATAATTTGACCGACAGCGAAGGTCATCGCCTGGGTGTGGTGCATCGCGATGTCAATCCGGCCAATATCTTTTTAGATTTTAACGGCCGGGTGCTTTTGGGCGATTTCGGCGTGGCGGTTATTAATAACGCCAGTGTTTCAAGCGCCCAGAAGGAGCAAGTGGCCATGGCCGGTAAAGCCGGCTATTTTGCCCCTGAGCAATTTGAAGGCCAGAGCGATTATCGGGCCGATATTTACGCTCTCGGCATTGTTCTTTATGAGCGCCTGGCCGGCCATTTACTCTTTGAAGGTGAGAGCACAGAGCAAATTTTGAAGGCCAACAGGCGGGGTAAAATCCCACTTTTGCCGCCCGACAAAGCCTCGCCGGAAATAAACGCTATTTTGCAAAAGATCCTGGCGCGCTCCCCGAAAGATCGTTACCAAAGCGCCGGCAGAGTGCAAAAGGCACTGGAACCTCTTTTGCCACCGCCGCCGGTTATGCGCCTTGCTGTGGCCGTTTTGATGCGTTCGCTTTTTGTAAGCGAATATAGCCATGAGCTTTTACTCAAAGAGCAGCATTACGGCAATGAGCTAAGTCCAAGTAAAAACCCGGTACTGGTTATTTCCCATGATGAAAGAACCCGTCTCGCTTTTCGTGATTTGCTCATCTCCAAGGGCTATCCCACCGCCACTATTGCCGGCATAGACAGCTTGCAAACAGTTTTAGAAGCCGCTACTGTGCCTGAAGTAATTTTGGTGGATATCCATAGTCCCACCTTTTCACCGCTTTTGTTTCGTTCCAAACTTTCCGCCTATAAACACACGCCGGCTATTGTGGCTTTAAGTAATGATTTTTCTTTGACTTCTATTGAGGCTGCCCATGCTCTTGGGGCTATAGATTTGCTCTTTAAGCCCTATAGTATTGAGCGCGTTATTTGCTCTATTATCGAAGCGGCCATGAAGGCCCATCCTTTGCAAAATAATACTATTTCGGCCCCTATTAATAACGAAAACAGTTTTGCTACCAGTGTGGCTATTATTTCCCAAAATGATGAGCTGGTGGAGCATTTTAAAAATAGCTTGAAACATGCCGGCTATAATCTGGAATATTTAAAAAATTCCGCTGCTTTGGTGGAAGCTATTCACCACAAGAGCTTTAAAGCGGTTATTTATGACGCTATGAGCCCGCTTTTGGCGCAAGAAGCGCCTACTTTGCCGGCTATGTTCCATGATTTACCCGGCTTTGAGTCTCTGCCGCTTATTTATTTGGCTGAAGGAAAAGAGGCTATAGATTTAGCCAATTTGAAGACGCTCAAAAGGACGGCCGTTACTTGCAGTGATGTGCGCCCGGTGCACCTGGCCAGAGTTATTGAGCGCCTGCTTTCCGGCGAAAAATATGGCCGCTGTTTTACCCGTTATGCCCAAAAATGTGCTGTTTCCTTGCGCCACGGCGGGCAGATTTTTGAAGGAGTTACCGAAAATATTAGTCGCGGCGGCCTTTTGGTGCGCTGCGGCGCTGTGCCGGCTCTTGAGGCCACCATCGGCATTACTCTAAAATTGCCTATTTTTTCCGAGCCTATTGAAGTGCGCGGCAAAGTAGTGCGCGTGACACCGGCCAGTGCCGCTTTTGACGGTAAACCTGGCACCGGTGTCTCTTTCCTCTCTTTTGCCGGCGACAGCGAAGAACTCCTCGTTTCATATATTATTTATATGGAAGAAAAGAACGTGCCCAAGGTTTAGGCTAGGGCGCAGGTAGCTTCAAGTTCAATGTATGGCAATTTTGTGCTGGCATTTTCACCGCTATCGGGCCCCAGCCATTTGTAGAGGTGGCTCCCTTCCGGAGTAATAATGGCAAAAGTTGCGCCGTTGCCTTTGGGCCCCTGTTCTACCTCGCGGCTTACCCAAGAGCCACTATTTATATAAGTATAATTATGGCCGCTGGTATTAGTGGCAGTTAAAAACTCAGCTTGGTGGCTATGGCCAAAGATGACAACTCTGGCTCCGGTGATAGTGGCTATTTTTTCGGCCGTTTGCCGTAAATCCCGGGGACCGTTGCGATCTTCCAAAAGATTGGAAACTGTTTGGCGCACTGAGAGTTCAAAAGGCTTTTGGTTAAGAGCAGATAAAGCTTTTAAAACCGGCTGGCCATAAGGAGATTCATGGATAAAATCCTCGCGGGCCTTAGCCGCCGCCTGCGTGAGCGTTTCTGTCTCGGTGAGGGCGCTCAGATCTTTTACCGCACTATTTAAAGCTTTAATGACAGCGTAGCGCTCTCTAATGGTTAGATTCTCTAAAAGCTTTGTAATATTCAGACCTTCTATCCCGTGAGTAGAAAAGTCCGGCAAAAGATCGGCGATATAGGGCAAAGAGCGTTGAATAATTGGGGTGGCAATGAGCGGCGGATCAAGCCGGGCGAGCGGCAGGAGCGGCTCTTTTACGCTGCACATATTATCAAACATGTGACCATGCTCGATATGGTAATATCCCGGTTTAGCCAAAAACCATGGCTTAAAATCTATAGCGGCCAAAAAAGCGTCGCGCTCTTCGGCGCTTAGAGGATTCTCTTTTTGCGCTCTAAAACGCAGCTCAAGCTTTTCAAGTAAAAAATCTTTAAATGCCAATCTAACATCCGAAAGATAAAGCTCTAAATCATGATTCCCGGATATAAAAGTGATTTTGTGGCCGGCCAGAATAAAATTAACTAGGCTTTCCATCAGTGGGAGGTAGGCCTGGCAAAGCGAATTCATTTTTTCGGCTATTTTGGCCGGTGTTTCGTCGATATTTACCTTTTGAGCCTCCCGGGCCGTGTTGTAGAGCCACTCCGGATCGGCAGTCGGAGCGGTGGCCCGCAAGCTGATTTTTAAAAAATCAAAAGCATCGCCGTTAAAAACCAGGTGCCAGGGGTGCCCGGCCTGGGTATTTTCCGCAAAATAGTTAATAAATTCGGAAAATTTTTGATTAAGCGCACTAATTAATTTTAAAAGTCCGGCCGAGCCGAATTCGCTTAAATCCTCACCGAGATGGAGGTCGGAAACTATAAGCAAATTAGCGACTTCACTGCCGTTATCTATGGTTTTAATGCGTTTTTTGGCCTTTAAAAATGGCAGAAAATTAAGCATTAAATTCTCAATTACTTTAGCCGGTAATGCGGGCTAAAAGTGCCGTTTGACCGTCTTCTTTAAAAAGCGCCGCCTCATGGCCGTTATCTATTTTACGAACCATGATTTTTAGTCTTTCGCCTTCAAAGCACTGAGCTCTATAAGCCACTTCAATATCTTTTATGGCCAGTTCCTTTTGCTCTTTTACGGAAAAAGCATCCATAAGTACGCGGATATAGGCAGTGTTATTCATGTGTTTGCTGCCATCGATATCGGTGGCGCGCACAATATATTCGCCGCGCTCTTCTTCGGGGGCAAAATCGGGCTCTATGTGTGAAAAGTCGCCGGGGCATGACGTGCGTTCAATTGCTTTAAAATCCGGTGGATAGGCTAGGCTGATGGGCGGCGGGCGGCCACTGGTTATGCTAAGCGCTGCCCACTCATTTTTAGCTTCTATGATGAGGCTGCCGCTTTGGTCTTTCATTTCATAGTAGCGCATACAGCGATAGGCTCTTTCTTCCGGTGCCGCCGGCCAGGTGGAGAGAGTAACTCTTTCCAAAAGGCGCGGGCGCAAATGAAAGTGGACTTTGGTGCGCACAGCTACCCAAAAAAGCCCCTTTTGTGCCATTTCGGTGAGGCCAAAAGATGATTCTTCGCTCTGTACGGTGGCTATATCCATTAAAAGATTAAAGGTGTGATAAATACCCAGGCGGAAATCGTAATCGCAAAAGCTGGTAGTTATTTGCAAATCTTTGGTGAGAATGTTGCTCATAGAATTATACCTTACAGCGCCATGATACTTCGAAACGGCGCAGAAAATGCTTTATCCGTTTTGTGGGGAAGACTGCAAGAAAATTAGTTAGCCGGGTTCAAAACGCGGCCGACAAAGAGGGGAGTTTTGCTTTCTTTTTCATAGATAGCAAAGAAGAAGGGCCGATCGATGATTATAGAGATAATTTCCGGCTCGTCTGTTTCACCATCTATGGCGCCCTCGTTCGAAACAACTGCCGTAGCTGCCGCGGCTTCTACCCCTTTTTCGTCCAGGCCAACAAAGGTTTTATGATATATTTCGTCAATATAAAGCAGATTCTTTTCTTTGGTCATTAGGGAGAAATTGGCCTTCCCTGTCATATCAAAGGCCTCAACCATGCCTAGAGATTTTAGAGGTGCGCTAAGAGAGAGCGAAGTATCAAAAGTGAAGGGGGGAAGCTCAACGTATACCTCTTTTTTGTTACTTAATGAGCTAAAAATATTGCTAACGAGGCTGCCATTTAGTTTGTTGGCGATAGTGCTGAATGAACCGGCATCAGGCACCACAAATAGCACCTCAAAACTCTTATTATACAAAGGCAGAGAAACAGCGGCAAAACTATCTCCCTTCATATATTTGAAATTATTAGAGGCATATAGCTTGTCAAGTTCTTTTTTGTTCCCATCAAGATTGTTAAAGGAAATGTGACCGTCTTTTTTTATTTCGTCGTCCCAAGGTGCTTTAAAAAAGAGAGCATTGGTGATTACCGACATGGTGGCCGCTGTAATGCCCTTTTCAGGAATCAGGTTTTTGATGCGGCTATTGGTATCTTTTTCAACAACACTATTGATGTACTTGCGGGCTTTTTCCGGGTCGGCGGCAAAATCAATTTCCTCGAGACCGGCGCCGTAATTTTCCGCCAAAAGGTCGAGCCAAGCTGTAGCCCAGGTATATTTTTTGGTGGAGAAGTACAAATTATTAGAGCTCTTTATCTCCACGGCGTCGTGTTTATTATATTCGCTATTATCGGCCGGTTCGTTTTTAGACATAACGAGGGCTTCCAGCTTGTTTAGGGCATCGTGGGTATTGCTACCAAAATGGAGCACATTTTTCATCTCATCGGCAGTGTTACCGGCCGCGCCACCCCAGGTCATGCCAAGAGCCATCTGAATACTAAAGGTGGAAATCATGGCATTTTGACCTTCTATTTGCTCTTCCGCAGCTTTTAATAGCTCAAAATTAAGGTCGTATTGACCTTCTACAAATGAGGCCAGGGCACTTTCGCTAATTGC
>JAEEML010000021.1 GCA_016283195.1 Deltaproteobacteria bacterium
CTTCGTGAGTGCCGCAGCCGATAGCCAAAAAGAGGGCCAGCCCGGCAAAGAGGAAGATGTTTTTACATTTTTTCATCATATTTCTCCTTGGCGCATAAGCGCATAATACACCGCTATTGGTGCAAAATTATTACAAAAATCATTATTTATGGATTGAGAAAATTTGGAATATATGTTATAATTAATTACCGCGACTGAACTGAACTTCATATACCTACCCTTAAAAGCCAAACAAAAACAAGGGGAAGGGTAGCACGGCCATATATAGATAGCAAGATGAAAATATGACGGTCTATATTTCAGCACTTTAGGGCCGATATATCGGCAGCTGATTCTGCACGGCTATTTTAAGACCTTATATACCGCGTGCTCCGGCCGCTGCCCACTTTGCGCAGCTTATTCTTTTTAACCAGCCGGCCGAGCACCGCTTCGATGGGAGTGGCACTGAGGCAGAACTAGCGGTTTTTTCACGGGAAATGCCTTTTCTGCATAAAAAGAGCACTTTTATATGCAGAAAGTCAAATCTTATCTGCATAAAACCCGGCATTTTATATGCAGAAATGGTAGTGCAAAATGCTCAAAGCCTTGTGTTTAGTGGCTTATAGCGGAAGCTGTAGTCTTGATGTAATGGAGCGTGTAATTTACCCTTGTTTGTGATACATTATAGGCAGCGGTGTTGAAGGAGGTCCAGGATGCGCTTAATTACTAAAGAATATCAGGAGATGCTTAATCAGAGCGAAGCGTGGAAAATCATCAAGAATACGCCCCGGCCTGATTTTACGGAACTGAACCGTTTGTCAAATGAATTTGAGCAGTGGATAAAAAAAGAGCATGAAAAAGATCGCCTCATTTTGCGGGAGGCGCCTTACCGGCCAAACAGGAGAAATTTGTTCAACGCCATGTAAAGCCCAAGTACGATGAGGGCTGCATTTTTATGTATCAGACTTTATAAATTGCCCGGAAAGTGCTTGTTCAATTGGCATATAGTTTACTTTTTAAGTTTGCCATAAACGGCCTGGGCCTATTTTGCTACTCTGCCGGGCGGTGATAAAAATCTTAAAAAAACGTCTACTGAAGCCGTAACGGGTTGAAAAATTTATAAATCTATGCTACGAGGCCGCCTGGATAAGGAGGCAGAGATATGCCGGAAGAGAAGAAGATAAAAGACCGTTTCAGCTGGATAATAGAGCGGCGCCTGGCCATTATATTGTTAGTTATTGTCATGGCCGGAGTCGCCGTGTTGGCTCTGCCGCGCCTTAGAGTTGATGCCGACTTTTTTAATTATATGCCGACCGACCACCCGGTGGTGCAAAAGTTTCAGCGCCTGACAGCCAATTTCAGCCGCGACAGCGCTATGCTGGTGATTGAGAGCGACAATCTTTTTAGCCGCGAAGGGCTCACGGCGGTGTGGAATATTTCCAAAAAAGTGGAAGAACTTCCCGGCCTGGCCTCGCTCACCAGCCTCACCAACGTGGCCTCAATTAAGGAGATTGATGGCGGCATAGAAATAATGCCGCTCTTAAATAAAGAGACGCTCACCAAAGAAGAGCCCTATTATGCTGAACTGAAAAAAGAGGTGACAAATGACCCCCATTATCGCGGCGTTTTGGTTTCGCCCGATGGCCGTTACACGGTGATTGTTATTAATTTTAAGAGCGATGCCAAGCCCGACCAGGTGGCTCTCGATATTCGCCGCATTGCCATGGAAAACAAGGGTGCGGCCAAGGTGCATTTTGCCGGCACCCCCATGATGATGAACAGCATTGAGAAAATCCTTTGGGGCGATATGCGCTTTTTGGTGCCGCTCGTGATTTTGCTCTTGGTTCTCACCCTCTATCTCAGCTTTAAACGGCTTATTGGCATTCTTTTGCCGCTTTCCGCTGTGGGCATTGCCACGCTCATGAGTATGGCCATTATGGCTCTTTGCGATGTGCCGCTCACCATTATCTCGGCCATTTTGCCCATTATTTTGCTCTCCAACGGCAGCGCTTACGGCATTCATGTCTTGAGCGCCATTCGCCAAAAACAGTCGCGCGAGCCGGAAGCCGATAATAATGAAACTATTCTGGCCGCTGTAAAAAGAGTGGCTCTGCCAGTTTTCCTGGCTGCTCTCACCACTTTGGTAGGCTTTTTGTCCTTCATCTCTTCGCCGCTCTCCATTTTTAAGGAATTTGGCGTGGAAGTGGCTATAGGTATTATCTTTTCGCTGGTTTTGGCTCTCACCTTTATCCCGGCAGTGTGTAGCTTCTTCCCGCCGAAAAAGAAAGCTCAAAAAAATGCTGCTGAATCAGCTGAAAAAGCGGGAGCAAAAGCCCAAAAAAGTCACTGGATCGATGTGCTTTTGGGCGCTTGGGCCAATATTGTGGGCCGCCATTACAAGGCTATAGTTATTGCCGCAGCTCTGGTGGCGCTGGCCGCGGTGCCCGGTATTTTAAATCTTAAGAGCGGCCTGGATATGATGGGCCTTTTTGGCAAAAAAAGCGAAGTGCGGGTGGCCGACGATATTATGAACGAAGCTTTTGGGGGCAGCCAGCCGGTTTTTGTCTCCATTAGCGCCGAAAGCGTGAAAAATCCTCTGGTTTTGCAAAAGATAAACCGCCTGACTAAAGAATTGCGCACTTTGCCGGAATTGCACCAGGTTAATAGTGTTTCCACCATTGTCGCCGAGCTCAATTATCACATCGATGAGGAGGAGCTCATTCCCGAATCGGAGGCGGCTATCGGCAATTTGTGGATGATGGTGGCCGGTAATGAATCACTCAGCCAGATGGTGTCGGAAGATAGCAAAACAGCCATGATTGTGGGGCGCTCGCGCATGGCCAGCACCACTAAAACCGAACAGCTCATCAAAAAAATCGATAAACTTTTAGCGCCGGAAAACCACTTGGTAGCCCTTCCACTTAAGGAACTTTCGCCAGAAAAACTGCCTAATATACAAGAAGATTTAGCGCTTGATATCGCCCAGGAACTTAAAGAAACGGCCCTCTATTACGGGGCCAAAGATTTTGATGTGGTTAAAGCTAATGAGCTCATTTTGGCGGCTATAAAAGCTCCCATGCCAATTTTGACCGCTGCTGACCGGGAAAATATTACCCGAAAATATTTAACTTCACCGGATGCCGATTTGCTGGTGGAAGATGGCGCTTTAGTAGCTAAAATAGCCAAAGCGGTGGGAGAGAGCACAGCCAGTAGCGAGGAAGATCTTAATGACCTTTTGGCTGATGCTGCCTCCGATATAGCTGGTGATGACCCAGACAGCATCTTTATGGCCGCCGGCAGCCTGGCTGACCTTTTGGCGCGCGGGCAAAAGAGCAAAAAAGTGGATAACCTTTTGGCCGCTTTACAAGAGGGCGGCCTTTTGCCCAAGAAGCTGGACCCGCTCTGCCGCCGGGAGGCCCACGGCGCGCTGTTCCGCCTTTATAGCGCATCTTTTGCCGTGTCGCCGGAGCGTTACCAAGAGCTCACCGGCAAAGAAGCGGCCAAAGAGGCTATCGTGAGCTTTAAAGTGGAACAAACCGGTATGCACCTTGTCAACGTGGCTATCGGCGATCAATTGGCTTCCAGCCAGATATACAGCCTGGTATTGAGTCTCATTTTGGTTTTCTTTGCGCTACTTTTGCAACTGCGTTCCGCCAAGGGTTCATTAAGAGCTTTAGTGCCGGTGCTCTTTACTATTATTTTCATGTTTGGCCTCATGGGCTATCTGGGCATAAATATTGATATTGTAACCGCACTCATCGCCTCTTTGGCCGTGGGCATTGGCGTGGATTATTCCATCCACATCTCCTTTGCCATAAATAGAGCGGCCAAAGCGGGCGCTTCTTTAACGGAGCAGCTTGCCCAGTCGATTAACGGATCTGGCCAGGCGGTGCTCATCAATGCCAGTGCTGTTGTGGCCGGCTTTTTGGTCATCACCGCCTCTGAGATGCCGGCTCTTCGCACTTTTGGCGGCCTGGTGGCTCTTGCTATTGCCCTTAGCGCCTTTGGGGCGCTCACCCTCATCCCGGCGCTCTATCTCACTTTTGCCCCCAAAAAATCACAGGATAAATAGAGGAAAAAATTGCATTTTAAAGATTTGGCCCGGGAAATAGTTGCCGGGCGCCGTTTGACAAGAGCTGATGACCTTTCACTGTTTTTGCAAGGAGACCTTAAAGAGCTCATGGCCGGAGCCGATTATATCCGCGCCGCACTCATGGGCAGTAAGGTAGATCTTTGCACCATTATTAACGGCAAGAGCGGCCGCTGTGGTGAAAATTGCCGTTTTTGTGCCCAATCGGCCCACCACCACACCGCTTGTGAAAGTTATCCCTTTTTAGATATAAAAACCATTTTGGCCGCAGCTAAAGCCAATGAAGCGGCCGGAGTGGACCGCTTTTCCATTGTTACTTCCGGGCGCACGCTCTCCGGGGCGGAATTTGCCGCCGCTATAGCCGCCTATAAGTGCTTAAAAGCAGAGTGCCGCCTTGAGCTCTGCGCCTCCATGGGCTTTTTAACGAGAGATCAGCTAATTGCCCTAAAAGAGGCCGGAGTTACCCGCTATCACCACAATATTGAAACTTCGCGCCGCTATTTCCCAAAAATATGCACTACGCACACTTATGACGACAAAATAGCCATGATTAAAGAGGCTCAGGCGGCCGGCCTTACTGTCTGCTCCGGCGGCATTATCGGCCTGGGCGAGAGTGGGGAAGATCGCCTGGATATGGCTATTTCTCTGGCCGAGCTGGAAATAAAATCTATTCCCATAAATATTCTTATCCCGGTAAAAGGAACGCCTTTAGAGAATTTGCCGCCTTTAAACGCAGATGATGTTTTGCGTGCGGTGGCCTTTTTCCGCTACATAAATCCCGAGGCCGATATCCGCCTGGCCGGCGGGCGCAAATTGCTTTTAAATAACGGCTGCGCGGCTTTTAGCGGCGGAGCCAGCGCGGCTATTACCGGCGATATGCTCACCACCAGCGCTTCTACTATTGCCGAGGATAAAAAAATGCTCCGGGAAATGGGGCGCGACACCGAGCCGCGTTATGATACAGTTCCTTCTTGTAAGGGAAATAATTGACGAAAAATTACTGAATCCCTCTTTTGACATCTTCAAACATCTTGATATAGCGGGTGGAAGCAAAGCTGTTAATGGAAGCCGGATTGATGCGCATAAAGGCCGAGCGCCCCACTTTAGCGGAAAAAACAGTGGCATCGTTGCCGTTGACCGCCCAGAGCACTACTAAGGAAACTATGTGTCCGCCGGCTTTGACGGCCGCCGCCACATGACAGGCCTCTTTATCAAAATCGAGGGCATTAGCTGCCTGCCACTTGACAAAAAGCACCGCCTGTTCTGTCTCGGTGTTGATGGTGACCTCTTTAATGCGTCCTTTTAGGGGCGTTTTCTCGAGCTCTTCTTTAACACCGGCTACAGTGCGCTCCTCAATACCGGCTGCTTTGACTTCGCCCTTGGCAATAGCCGCATCGAGCGCTCCCGGAGTGATATTGATACTGGCAGCTATTTTAGCTCTTTTTTGCTTATCGCTAAGTTTGGCGAGCTTGGGGGCATCGCGCAAATTCATATATGTGCGATACTGAGTATATTCCTCAGCGGTCATTTCCACCGGGGCGGCAAAGGCACTGCCGGCAGCAAAAAGAGTCAAAGAGAAAGTTAAAAAAAGTTGCTTCATGGTGGTCATTTTTTCCTCCCCCGCCCTTTAGCGGACAGGTGAAGTCTATAGTAAAATGGCGCCTCCGGGCAAGAGGTTGGCAGCTTTTTTGCCAATTATTTAACTAAATGATACTAAAGCACAAGCTATGCTCCGTTTCTCTATTAAACGGAGCGCCCATAAGGGGTTTGGAATATTGGAGCTGTAAATGGCCAAAGCTAAAAGATTTTCCGCCGCTATGCTGCTTGTCCTTTCTTGCCTGATGACGGGTTGTGCCAAAAAAGCGCCTGTTGCCGATATGCCTCCTGCCGATTTCCGCTTGCCCAAAGGCTTTGAACAGAAGATCACGGCGCAACGCGGCGAGGAGATATTGGTTCCGGAAGGACACACGATTTTACTTAATATAAAAGGGGTTTTTGCCAAGAACACGGCCTTTATGCAAGACCTTAGACCTTTAGAAAGCGCTTTGACAGTAGCCGAAGTGCCGGCGGGTACGGAAGTGCGTTTTTTGCCGGAATACAGCAATATACGCAAGGTTGACAGGCGGGTAGAGAGCAGCGGTGTTATGCGGATAGATGTTATTAACTTAAGTGCCGGAGCCTCTTTTGACTTAAGCGGCAAGCAAATGCTGCGCGAGCGTTTTAGCAAAGACAACGTATTAGAAGAAAAACCCTATAATTTTACAATTAAAATTGTGCCTTATGAAGCCACTTTGGAGATGATTAAAGACGACCGCGCCGCAGCGCTCTTTTATGTGGAAAATTCCCTGCGCCAATATGACAAACTCACTAAAAACGGTCATGAAGTTCCTTGGGAACCGGCAGAAATCGAAAAGAAGCTGGCCGAACTTGATGCTATGGAAGCAACCGGCCTCAAAAAGCTCCTTATCTCCCGCTTAAGAGCCGAGGAGGCCAGGCGCCATCTTTCCGTGGCGGCGCAAAACGGTTCCGGCGAAGTGGCGAGTGCGGCTAAAGATGCCTTGAAAGATGTTGATACCGCCTTTGAGCAGTGGAAAAATAAAGGCCTGGACAAAGAGAAAAAGGCCGAGAAAGTAGATCAGCTTTTTGCGGAAGATAAGCTGGATCGCCGTTATGCGCCGCTGGTTTTACCCAAAGAGGAAGGGTTTAATGCCAATATCGATTTGCCAACCATAGCTCGCCCGTGGCTCACCCCCATTTCTATGGGCCTAGAGCTGGAAAGCCGCTTTGGCGCTGTGGGCAATGCTAATCGCCGCTCTACTGCTATTGTGGAAACTCTTTCCGGCCAGCTGGCTATTCACCCCAGATTTTGGGTTGCTCTGCGCTTGCCGGTAGCTTTTATCAGGAGCCAGGCTTCCGGCAGTAAGTGGACTACCGAGCTTTTGAATCCCGGTGTTACTCTCGGTACTGCCTTTGTGAATCGCGAGCATTGGCGCATTCGTTTGGAAGTGGAATATCTGCCTACTTTTTCCGTTGACGAAGATTTGCAGCGCCTGGAACTCGTGCTCACCGAGATGCCCGGCTCGGCCACCAAAGCCCATACTATTGGCATTAATCCCAGTGTGGAACTTGCGGCTTCGCAATTTACGCTGGCTGTTTTAACCGGTGTGCAACTGGCGATAAATACCGGCAATAACAAGACATCGGCTCTTGATGCCTGGTTCCGCTATGCTATTGTCGGCGGTGTGTGGCTACATAAGCGCTTTGCTTTGCAACTGGATGGGCGGGGCCGTGTTTTGCTGAATGGTGACAACCACACATCTTACGGCTCCTTTGGCTTTTCCGGCCTTATCAATATTCACGATTATTGGAATCTTGAGCTTGGTTTAACTACCCCGCTCGGTGATGATTCCACCCTCTCCAGTATGCAGTTTTATATAACTATTGGCTGCGGCAAGTGGGGCGCGCTCACCGGCAAGAAAAAGAAAGATTAATCAAAGCAATAACAATTTGTCACTAAGCGAAGGTTGACGCTAACAAGAGAAAAAAATAAAGTGCCATCCGCTAGACTGCAAATTTGGCAGTTAAGAGACTCTTTGGGGCCAGCGGAGGGATTTTATGAGGAAGTTCAATCGTCTATCCTTTGTACTCGCTGTGGCGCTCTGCCTAAGTGGGTGCGGAACTAAACCAAGAGACAGTCATAAAGAAGAGCCAGCCAAAAATACGGATGCCCAAACCGACAAAACTCAAGATGCTAAAAGCGATGCCGGTAGCGATGATGCTAATACCGATTGCGCTGCCGGCTTCTTTGGCCCGGATTGTAAGCCCTGCACCTGCCAAATTGGCCAGTGCGATGATGGCAAAGAGGGTAATGGCAAGTGCCTCACCTGTGATGAAGGCTATTTTGGCGAAAATTGCCAAAATGAATGCGCTTGTGACGATGATGATGAAAACCAAATATGTGATGACGGTCCGGAGGGCTTTGGCTGTATATGTGCCAATAATAAAATAGGTGATAATTGCGATATAGAAATTACCTGTAAGCATGGTGAATTAGATGTTTCTAACGGTCAGTGCAGCAGTTGTAACAGCGGCTGGGCTGGTGCTGATTGCGATGAATGTGCTTCCGGCTTTTTTGGCGGCAAGTGCGATCAAAAAATTACCTGTCAGCACGGCGAGGCCAGCTCCGGCCTAACCGGTAGCGGTAAGTGCATAAAATGTAACGGCAATTTTTGGGGCGAAAATTGTGATAAGGAGCCCTCTTGCCAACATGGTAAGCCCAGCATTGGCCCGGGCGGCAATGGCAAATGTCTCTCCTGTTACAACGGCTGGGCCGGTGATGGTTGTAGCGAATGTGCCCCGGGTTTTGATAGCAACGTTAATTGTGTGGATTGTCTTTCCGGCCACTTTGGCGCCGAATGTCTGGGTATTTGCCCCGGCGGTAGCGAAAACGAGTGTTCAAATAACGGGGAGTGCGATGATGGCATCGATGGCGAAGGTTTTTGTACATGCAATAATGACCTAGTAAGTAGCGATTGCTCCGGTTGCCCGGCGGGTAAAACCAATTATCCCGCTTGTGATGAATGTATTCCCGGCTTTTTTGGCGGCAGTTGCGACCAAAAAATTACCTGCCAGCATGGCGAAGCCAGCCAAGGCGTAAACGGCAACGGCAAATGCCTCTCCTGCCATGACGGCTACTTTGGCGAAAATTGCCAAAATTATAAAACCTGTGTCAACGGCACCCCAAGTCTCGGTATTAACGGCGATGGCACATGTACAAAATGTAATGGTAATTACTGGGGCGAAAACTGCGACCAAACGCCATCTTGCGTAAACGGCACCCCAAGTCTCGGCACTGACGGCAACGGCAATTGTACAGAGTGTCTTCCTGGCTTTTATGGTAGCGATTGTAACCAGGCGGTCATCTGTCAGCATGGCGAGGCCAGCCAAGGCTTAAGCGGCAACGGTAAATGCCTCTCCTGCCATGACGGCTACTTTGGCGAAAATTGCCAAAAATATAAAACTTGCCTTAACGGCACCCCGAGCGTGGGTCTTACCGGCAACGGTAAGTGCACGAAATGTAATGATAATTACTGGGGCGAGAACTGCGATCAAACGCCCAGTTGTGTAAACGGCAGACCCAGTCTTGGTATTAGCGGCAACGGTAAGTGCACAGAATGTATCGGTAATTACTGGGGTATCAATTGCAACAAAAAGTCCACCTGTGTGAACGGCACCCCCAGTGTGGGTATTAACGGCGATGGCAAATGTACAGAATGCCTGAGCAATTTTGTAGGTGAAAACTGCGATGAGTGTAAAAACCCCGACATGACCGGTACTAATTGCGACCGGGAAATTTTGTGTCAGCACGGCACTCTGGATACCCAAACAGGGCATTGTCTGAGCGGTTCTTGTACTTCTGACTTTACCGGGATTGATTGCGATAAAAATACTCTCTGCCAGAACGGGACACTAGACACCCAAACAGGGCACTGCCTTAGCGATTCATGCGCTTCTGGCTTTACCGGGATTGATTGCGATAAAAATATTCTTTGCCAACACGGCACATTGGACACCCAAACAGGGCACTGCCTGAGCGATTCTTGTATCCCCCATTCCGGCGGCCCAGATTGCGAGTGTGCTGAAAAATGGAGCGGAGATAACTGCGATGTCTGTAGCGGAGGCTTTGGGACTAATTGTGCTACCTATGGTTCCGTAACCGATGCTGATGGCCACACCTATAAAACGCTCGTTATAAACGGCCTGGAATGGATGGCCGAGAATTATAAACGCCGGACCGGTTCTTGGTATTATCCCAATAATAAACCAATTAACGCAGATACTTATGGCTTGCTTTATGCTTGGAATACAGCTAGTAGGAGCGGATTTTGCCCAAGCGGCTGGAGATTACCAACCAAGTCAGAATTTAATGCTCTCTTAAATGCTGCCGGTGGTAGCGAATCCGCCTCGCTCAACCTGCGGGCGACAAGTTTTGCCGGCGGCGCCGATAAATATGGCTTTTCTGCGCTTCCGGCCGGCGCCTACAACCCCGTGGCAATTTATAATCCCTACACTGATTTCGGGACAGCTGCCTACTTCTGGACAAGTTCGGTTTATGATGATTTTGATGCCTATTACCTCTATTTGGGTAACGGTGTTGGTTCCGCCAATGCGTCCATACCCCACTATGACAAACCCACCGGCTTTTCGGTGCGTTGCGTCAAAAGCCAGTCCTAACCGACCATCCTCTGGCAGGAAAAAGAAAGATTAATAAGGCAATAATTCTCAAATCCCCAAAAATTTCTTAACTGCGCTATAAATTATTTTTCTGCTCTGCGAAGCTCCAGAAAATGTATATTCATCTTATCTCTCAGCGGCTTACTTGTTGCCAGGTCAACCATCTGGGTTTTGTGGTGGGGTTGGTCATCGGCGGGGAAGTGTGGGCTAAATGGCATGACTAGCTCCTTTGCATAGGATTATCCTTCTTGCTGTTTTGTTCAACTGTTGCGTTTTGTGCTGCCTTTTGAAACAAGTTAATAAATCTTTTTAGCTTGGTGGTTATTTTATTATTGTCGGCATTAGCTAGTGCTTCTTGTAACAATGGTACAATTTGCTCTGCATAGGCAACATATTGTTTTTCTTCGACCATTTGAAGCATTTCTGTCTTAGCATATTTGGGCAACTGCTTTTTGATAGCAGAATTTAATGGCCTAGCAAAGCTTTTATCCTCAATACGTAGTAGAGAAATAATGGCATCAAGCAATAATTTACTGTTTTTGTTAGCCTTAAATATCTGACTTACATAGTTTGCGGTATATTCTTCGAATTTCTGGGGAAATGTTTTGTAACACTGCAAAATAAAAATATGTACAGGAGAATTATTGGCTTTTGCCGCATTTAAAACAAGTTTTTGGAAAAAGTCGCTATTTAATTGACTGGGTGTAAAATAAAAAGCTGCTTCTGCCGTTGTTTTTGTGAGAATAGCGGCATATTTTTCGCTTTTGCTGCTATGCACTTTTAGTGCCTGGCTTAAATTGTATAAAGTGCCAGGTGTTGAGTAACTATGGACAATTAAAGCAAAATCATTTATTTTGTCATATAATTCCGCCAACTTATTCTGGTTTAGCTCTGCGCACTCCCCCGGTAATGGCAGTGTTTTGTCAATTTGGTGGAAAAGGGTAATTTGTGTGCTGACATCAAGATTGGTATCAGTAATGGCGTTAATAATAGTGCTTAATTCGCTCGGTGTTGCCACTGATAACCAGCTTTCAAAGAATAGCTGATGCTATGGATAAAGAGGTAAAGGCGCTCGATGGATTTTATCAGCAGCATAATTATCAGGTAAAATAGTGAAATATGTACAAGGTAGTAATATATTATTAAAAATATTGCTACAAGCCATAAACTGGTGCCGACATAGCCGATAACCATGGGTAGTATAAGCCAATTGCTTTTATCCATGCCGCTCCTAAGGCGGCTGTGCATTTCGGCAAATGAAATGCAGAATACTTCGAATAAATATGCGTATAAAGGGCCTAAAATAATTACTTTGAACGCTTCGCCGTCTTTTACCGAGCGGTATTCAGATAACTTGGTGGCTTTATCGAAGGCGTCAGCGATGCAAACAATAGCAAATATTAGACAAGTCACAAGGGTGATACCTCCTAGGGTGCCAAATATAATGGCAGCGTGGGCGGCTATAAAGCAAAAGAGCTCGTAGATACACCAGCCGATGAGGATCACGATGGCTACTATAGCGACAAATCCAATAAGGGCGAATAATGATTCTTCCATAGAAGACCTCGTGGAGCAAGAAATGCCAATGCTAATCCCTAACGCAGAGGTCAGAAAGAGCATATTTAGAGATTATGATAAACATAATCATACCGCATACCGGCATAGAATACGCTGAACTGAACATTACCAGCCCCTTATGGCTAAAAACCGTAAAAAAATCTAGCGGATCGGAGTAGGGCTGTCAAGCGGAAAATTGCGCTGGGAGGAAGGTGCTTCTCGGCGCCGGCTAAGGCCGGTAAGGGGCAGTTCGTGAGAAGTTTCTATGGTGTTTTTACCATAGATTTCTTTTTCTCCTTCTTCTCCCAGGGAGCGCTATCTCCGGCTTTAAAATTGTAAATCGGTTTGATAATCTTGATAACCTCGGCGGTCGGCTCGATATTTTGCAAAATGCTCTCCAGCGGTTTATAGGCCATGGGCGCTTCGTCGATGGTTTCCAGGCCGATGGTCGAAGAATAAATTCCCGCCATTTCCTTTTGAAAATCATCTAGTTTTAATTCTCTTGCCGCCTGTGCCCGGCTCATGATACGCCCGGCGCCGTGGGGCGCTGAATAGTTCCAATCGGGGTTGCCCTTGCCCAGGCAGATGAGGCTGCCGTCGCGCATGTTGATGGGAATTAAGAGTTTTTCGCCTTTTTGGGCGCTTACTGCCCCTTTGCGCAAGATCATGGCTTTGGTATCAATATAATTATGAATGGTGGTAAATTGCTCCAAAATATCTTTTGGGGCAATATTCATGCCGGTGCAAATGGCTTCGATCATGGCCCGGCGGCTAAGGACGGCAAAATGCTGCATGATGCGCATGTCGCTAATATAATTATCAAATAGCTGCCCGCTCACATAGGCCAGCTCGCGGGGAATTTTGGTAAGCACCTGGTTTTTCAGCCTTTTGAGCTCGCTTTCTATCTCTTTATCGCGCCCGGCGGCTTTGAGAGTGGCGATTAAAGAAGCTCTATCGCTTTTTAAATTGCCGTTTAGCTGTTTCCAAGCCTCTTCCTGGTAAAAGCCGGCTATTTCCAGCCCGGCATGGCGGCTGCCGGAGTGCACCACAAAATAGAGATTGCCCTCATCGTCGCGGTCGGCTTCGATAAAGTGGTTGCCGCCGCCCAGAGTGCCCAGGCTGAGTTGGGCCCGCGCCTTGTTATAGTGGCCGCGGATATTATCCCACTCCACCGCGCTGGCTAGCGGGTGCGGGGTTTCTCTAATGGCAAACCCGGCGGGAATATTGGCTTTTATAACTTCATCCAGCTTCTTAGGGTCAAAATTCTGGCTTGCCGGAGCGGCGGCGTGAATGGCTATGGTCTCCATACCACACCCTATATCCACGCCCACCAAATTGGGGCAAATTTTGCCCTCTATGGTCATGGTGGTGCCGATAGTGCAGCCGGCTCCGGCATGAATATCAGGCATGAGGCGTATCTTGCTGCTTTCTACAAATGGTTGATCGCAAAGAGTTTTTACCTGTTTTAACGAAGTGTCGTCAACGAGGTCGGTATAAATTTTGGCACAGGCATAGCGGCCGCTGATTTCTTTCATTGCAGATTCCCCGGTCTTTGTAGATAAAGGCATAAAAAAAGCCCGCTAAATTAGCGGGCTAAATTTTATATAAAATCTTGCGAAAAGCAAGACAGAAAAAACAGGGGGTAGGACTTGGAGTCCAAGGTTGCGGCATTTGCGCCGGGGAGATGTGAACAATACCCCACTCACAACCTTGGACTCCTAAGACAATAACCAATATAAATATTGGTTATAAAATGATATGTCTATTGAAGGTAGGTCAGGTAAAATTTTTTTAAAAGATCCAACACAAAACTCTATTGAGAACCGTGCCAGCTCATTTCCAAGTCAGGCGCTCATGCGCAACGCCCTTATAATATGCAAGTTCCGTGCCAACTTTTTGATACAAAGTATTGTTGAATTAAATCAATCAGTTACAGAAATGCACCATTTTGTAAAAACTCTATGCATTACCAGTAATAGGGTAAAATTACCACACGAAGCCACTACTTGTGGTAAAATAGCCATAAATTAACCCTTGTTGCCTCTTATAGCGGTCTGATAAGTTGCCGCTTGCCGGCAACGGGGCTGATAGGGGACATCGATCCCGCCGCCCATTTTCAGATTGAGTCCGAGACAAGGAGCACAAAACTGGCGCTTTTCACAGGAGTGGCAAGGAGTTGGCTTCTTCAATAATTCGCGGGCCTCTTGCATAACCGGGCCATTCCAGAGTTCTATAAAAGGCGCTTTGATTAATGATCCTGCAGCCTTAGGCCAGTTTATACAGGGCCAGAGCAGCGCCTCGGCATCAATAAAGGCGCTCATGGTGGCTGCACCGCAGAGTTCCGGGCCAATTTGCCTTTTGGCCATCCAGCCTATGAAAGAGGATTTTTGCCAATTTTCCCTATATTTCTCAATAGTTTTTAATGTTGGAACCTCAACTGGAGGTGCTTCCTTTAGGCGGTTTATAGGGTCCATAAAATAAATACCGGCACAGCTCGCGCCAACATCGCGGCATAATTGTTCGATCTCAGCTAATTCACTAATGTTTTCATCAAGGAGCATTACTTGCACTTTGCTCTTTATGCCATATTTGCGGAGCAATTTAAGAGCCATAGTGGTGGCGGCAAAGGCGCCTTTGTGGCCCACAAAGCGGTCATGTTTTTCCGCTGTGGCAAAGTAAAGGGAAGTGCGCACCAGGCGCACGCCGAGTTCTGCTAGAGCCGCAATTTGTTCTTCACTGGCCAAAGTCAGGTTGGAAATAAAGGTTACATCGAAATAGGCCTTTCGAGCATCACTAATGATATCAATGAGATCTGGATGAGTAAAGATTTCACCGCCGGTAAAAGTGAGCTCTAAAGTGCCGGCTTCTGCCAGCTGTGGCAAAATGTTTTGCCAGGTTTCGCGCGGCAGGCGCACGTTATCAAATTCTCCGTGATAGCAATGGCGGCAGCGCAAATTGCAGCTTCTGATGAGCTCAATAGTAATTTTAAACGGGCGAGAGTTTTTTTGAGCTTTTTGCACCATTTCCTTAAAAATAGTGTTCATAAAGTGCCCCGCAGAATTATCTCTTTGAGTGGCGCTTTTTGCTCCAAACCATTGCCAGTTAAGTAATAAGTGAGCTTTTTTATTGGATAATTTTCGGCTATGCGCCGCGATAGCGAGAGCATATCTTCGGCCTCTTGCCAAGCAATGCCCACACTATTTTCCAAAATAGCCTTCATCCTGGCGGCAACAGAAGGAATGTCTGCCAGCGAATAAGGGCGGTGGCCATCTAAAAGATATATCTTTTCCAGCTGATAGCCATCAGGATAGCGCTCGATATAAGTTAGGTTATCGAGAAAAGTCGGCCAAATCATGAAGTTGCCCTCCGCAGTTTCCCCCAGCAAAGTTAAGTCGCCGGTTAAAGTATCGGGAGCAAAAAGTTCAGCTATGGTAGATTTACCACGGCCAGACATCCCCATGAAAAGATAGCCTTTTTTATCAAAGCATAGGGCGGCTGAATGAATAAGCAGGCGCTTATAATGCGGAAGCCAGAGCATCATCATCAGGCGTATTATATTGCAAATCGACATATAATAACCGGCACAGCGACCTTCGGCAAACTGCGGGTCGGCAATAGTAAAAAAGGCCAAGGGCTCTTTTAAGCTGTAATAGCCGTCGTAACTGCCGGAATGAAAGGCATAAATGCGATCTTCTAGGCGGTTAAAGCGCGGGATGCCGTGGTCGGTCATATATGGTTCGGCCACATGGCCCGGGGTAACAAAAATGCGGCAATGGGGCAGGGCGCCCTCTTTATGGCAGGCAAAATTATTATAACGCCTGCTGAAATCCTCTATTACCGCCTGGCTTTCGGAGCTGATTTGCCAAACTGTTTCGCCAAGAGTGCAAAAAAAGCTATATTCATTAGCCATTGTTGCCAATATCTTTCTCAGCGCGCCGGCAGGAGGAGGGCGATTTCGGCTTTATCTAAAAGCAGCTCGCCGGAGCAGGGCGCGGTGCTGACTTTGCCAGTGCTTGAAATGCGCCAGAGGTTATGGCCGGCTGCTACGGCTTTTATCTCTTCGGCCGGGATTTTTTGCGGGTTATCCCAATCTTTATTGATAAGGGCTACCAATGTTTCACCGCTGGCGGCCCGTTTTTCAAGAAGCATAGTGGGGCGCTCAAAGGGAGTGAGCGGTTTTAGGTGGCCCTCGGTTTGCAAAAGCGGCTCAACCTGTTTAAGCACATTTACGCTCTTTATGAAGGGGCGAAAATCAAAATTAATCTCTTCCCTGTCGGCCGGTTTAGTAGTTACCACATTAAGCCTTTTGGTGAAGCCTAATTCAAAGCCCATGGGCATGAGGAGGCCTTCGGAGAAAATAGCCGCCAAAAGATAACGTTGGCATACCACTTGCGGCCTTCCTCCTACTTCGGCAAAGAGCCTTTCGGTATCATGCGATTCCGCAAAAGAGACGGAGGGGGCAATGCTACCGAATTGCTCATGCTGTGTAAGAGCCCAGGGGGCATCGAAGTTCCAATATTTTGAGCTGTTAAAAAGGTAATCCATGCCGGCCTCTTTTAAGGCGCTCACCTCTTCCAGGCGGCAGCCCAAAGTTTCGGCAAAAAACTTGGTGCGCTCATCGCGCGCTTTGGCCTCTTTTATAAGGCGGGCCCAGAGAGCTGCCGGTACCTTGTAGGCCGCATCGCAGCGAAAGCCCACAAAGCCCAGGCTTTGGGACCAGGCCAGGAGATCCGACCAATAGTTCCAGAGCGCCTCTTTCTCCGGCGAGGCGTTATTATCTATTTCGGCCAAATCGCCCCAAACGGTCACTTTGCGGGCATCGGCCGGGTCGATGGCGCTGGGGTGCACTATTTGGCCGTTTTCGTCATGCTGATACCAGGCCGGGTGCTCTTTTACCAGTGGGCTGTCTATAGCTGTGTGGTTGATAACTAAATCCATGATGGGCAGAAGCCCCTCTTTTTGAAAGCCAGTTAGAACGGCTTTGAGTTCCCGCATATCGGCTCTGTCCTGGCCTTCCTTCACAAAATCCTGGCATAAAAGGCGATAATCGCGCACGGAGTAGAGGCTGCCGGAGAAGCCTGGCTGGCTGATGGGATTTAAATAAATCCAATTAAAACCCATAGATTTGGCCTCTTTGCCAAAATGGGCCCACTCGCTTACAGTCCCGGCCAGGCGGGGAAAAAGATTATAAATAATAGGTGCTGTCATGGCTAAATCCTCCTTCGCCGCTGCTTTTTTAACACAACATAAGGTAGCTAAAAATGAAAAATCCGCTCTGATGCGCTTTTTTTCTTAGGCTATTCGCATAAATTTTGCTAGAAAGGGAAGCTGTCGCCAGAGCGGCGGCGCGGTGAGGATAATATGGATAATCTTCAAGAAGATGCTAGGCCCAAAACAGAAGCTAAAAACGCCCAGCCTATTGAATTAAAAGTTGAGTATCGCAAACTGAATACCTTCTTTTCCGATTATACCAAGAATATTCTGCATGGCGGTACTTTTATCAAAACTGATGTGCCTTTAAAAATCGGCACTAAGTTTCTTTTTAAATTGCTATTGCCGGTTGATATGCCCCCGCTGGAGATTAAAGGCGAAGTGGAATGGATTCGCCTGGCCAGTGAAGCTGAAGCCGCCCGCAAAGAGGGGCAGGAGAGCGACCCGGGGATGGGCATAAAGTATATTTACGATGATGATGCCCAACATAAAGCTTTTGATGATACGGTAGCCGGGCTGATGATCGATGCCCTCGGCGAGCGTATTTATAAAAAGCTGACCGCCAGCAAATAAAATAACATAAAGGGTTTATGTCTTGACGATATTTGATTTATTTCGTGCCAAAGATAAAAATGGCCAGCGTCTTGCCGACAATAGCCCGGCGCCGCGATCGGTAACCGAGGAAATAGCGAGTAGCAGCCGCTTTCGCCGCTGGTTTAGTGTTTATGGCGGCAAATATCTTTTGGTGATTTTTGCCGTTATCAGCTGCTCTTTTATTTTATCCATGAACAACGAGAGCGGCAGCTATGACCTCCATTTAAAAGAAGAAGATATCGGTAATCGGGTGGCCGAACAGGACATCAAAGCACCTAAGGACCTCTCTATTTTAGACCCGGAAATTACCAAACAGCGCCAGGATGAGGCGGCCAGCAAGGTTTATCCGGTTTATGATCACGACCCCAATGTTACCTCTGTTTTGGCTCAGCGCCTGGTGGATAGTTTTAGTTATATGCGCCAGGTGCTGCTGCCGCTTGATAAGCCAAAAGCCGCTAAAACAGCCGACGGTGCCAGCGAAAACGCCGATGCTCTTTCGGATAGCGCCGACAGCGATACCGATATCACCCGCCTGGCCCAGCGGCGGAATGAAATTTTAGAAAACAGCCGCCGGCAATTTGAGCAAAAATTGCAATCATCGGTAACCGACAGCGAATATGCGCTTCTTGCGCAAACGAATTTTTCCAAAGACATTGAGCAGTTGGCTATAAACATACTTAAGCGCTCCATGACTATGTATGTGGTGGCCGATATTTCTATGATGGAAAACGAGTATTCGAGCGCTTTTACCATTAAAAATACCGGTAGTTTAAGTGGCGGCGAGATTGTCCTCACCGACCTTTCCCGCGTGACAGAGCTCAAAACAGTGCGCGATAAAGTTTCGGCTGTGAGCCAGGATTTAACGGCGCAAAGCAGCGGACTCAGCCCGGAACTAAAAGCGGCCGTTACCGAGATAGTGAAGCGCCTGGTTTGCCCCAATTTAACGCCCAATAATACCGAGACCAAAGAGCGGCGTGAAATCAGCGCTCACAACGTGCCCAATGTGATGATTGCCAAAAAGAAAGGCGAGATTATCTGGCGCGGCGGCGAGCTTTTAAATGCCCAGCAATTTCTTATTTTGCAATATTTAGAGGCGGAAAATTCCAATAAATACAGTGGGCAGCTCTATTTTAGCATTATTTTGCTTTCCCTCATGCTGGTGCTCATCTCCATTCAGTACTGGGAGAATATTTTTTGGAAAATTAATATATCTTATAAGGACTTATTGCTCCTTGCCATTATTCTGGCCTTTTCTATGGCCATGGTGCGCTTGGGGCAGGAGCTTGGCTCCTCTTTGCCTTTTAGTCCGCCGGAAACCTTTTATCTTTACCTTATGCCCGTAGCCACCGGTGCTATGCTTTTGCGCTTTATTTTAGACCGCTCGCGGGCTCTTATGTTTACTATTATTCTCACTATGTCCACGGTGATTCTCTGTAACCGCCCGGTAGTTTATTGTTATTACATTCTTCTCAGCTGTCTGGTGGGCTCCTGGGGAATTTCGCACTCCAGAGAGCGCTCTTATATGTTTAAAACTTCGCTTTATATTGTGGGCGTAAACCTCGCTACCATTATTTCCATTGCCGGTCTTTCGCAGCGTATTTTTTCCATGGCCACCTTCTGGGAGGCTCTGGCCGGTATTATTTCCGGTTTTGTTTCCGTGCTTTTGATCTCAGCTCTGGCGCCGGTTATCGAATCGGTTTTCGGCTATATCACCGATTTTAAACTTTTGGAGCTGGGCAATCTTAACCACCCGATTTTGCGCAAATTATTAGTAGAAGCTCCGGGAACCCATCATCATAGCGTCATGGTGAGCCTTTTAGCCGAGCCGACAGCTCAGGCTATTGGCGCTAATCCCTTAAAAGTGCGCGTGATGGCTTATTACCACGACATCGGCAAAATGAAAAATCCCAAATATTTTGCCGAAAATCAGAGCGGCGAAAATCCGCACGATAAAATAGACCCCGCCCTCAGCGCCAGAGTTGTAAAACGCCATGTTACCGATGGCCTCAAAATGGCTCAGGAATATAAATTAGGCGAGATTATCGAGGCGGCTATTTTGGAGCATCACGGCACCTGCCTCACCGGCTTTTACGGCAAAGCCAAGCAACTGGAAACCCCGGAAAACCCGGTAAATGAGAGCGATTATCGCTATCAGGGGCGCAAGCCGCAGACTAAAGAAGCGGCGCTTATTATGCTGGCCGATAGTGTCGAAGCGGCAGTTAAGAGCTTGAAAGATCCCAATCCCGACCGCATCATGGCCATGGTTTCTAAAATAATAAACGGCAAATTTACCGATGAACAGCTCAATGAATGCGATCTTACTCTTAAAGATTTACACATTATTGCCAAGCAATTTACCGAGATACTAAAGGGCATGAATTATACACGGCCGGAATATGTCTCCACCAGTAATAATAATCGCCCCAAAGAGAAAGAGCCTAAAGAAAATAAAGAAGCCAAAGAGAGCAAAGAGGCTAAAGAATCCAAAGAGGTTAAAGAAAAAGAAAATGCAAATACTGATCAGAAACAAACGAAGCGCCCCGACAGTGTCCTCTACGTTGCTCCGTACAGCAGCCCGGAAGGCATTAAGCATCTTGGGCAAGTCTAAAAGCGAACTCTCCATTTTGGTGGTTGGCGATGACAAAATGCAAAAATTAAATCTGGACTGGCGGGGCAAAGACCGCCCGACAGATGTGCTCTCTTTTCCTATGGAAGAAGGTGAAGATGCTTCTTCGGAACTGGCTGCCCAAAGCGGCGAGGAAAAAGCTGCCGAGTGCCTTGGGGATATTGTTCTTAATATGGATGCGGCCAAGCGCCAGGCTGATGAACTTGGTTTTTCGCTGGAAGAGGAGGCAGTGCGCCTTTTAGTGCACGGCCTGGCTCACCTTTTAGGCTACGACCACGAAAAGAGCGAAGAAGAAGCAATTAAAATGCGGGCCATAGAGAGCAACGTACTTAAAGAGCTTGGTGTTAATATAGAGCTATAAAGAAGTTAGTTACGGTGTGAATTGCACTGCCACGCCGAGATAGACACCGTTAAGCTGGATATGTTTCATGAAATCGCCGGAAAGCCCAGAGAGCCAATAGCCGACGTGCGGCATAATAGTAAAATATGAGACAGGAATAGAAGCACCCACCTGAGCTGAGAAGGAGCCGCTCACCATAATATCGCTCCTTTTATCAAGCTCGCTCTTGGCCAGCACTAAGGCGCCGGTGCCGGAAATATAAGGGCCGATTTTATCCAAATCGCGGAACCAATAAGCCACTTTGGCACCGAAATTCGTGGTGTGAATTTTGAGATCATAAGTCATAGCGCTATAGACCGGTATTCTGGAACCAAAGAAAGCATAGCCAAATTCACCGGCAACAAGGAGCTTGCCGCCCAGCGGGCGGGCGCCTAAAGAAATATTGATAAGTGGCGATGTGCGCCCGACATGGCCGGTATCAATCAGCAGAGCGCCGGAAAGCATAAGGCTTAAATTATGAATTTTAGAGCCGTCGTTTTCTCTTGGCTCTCTTTTGGGCCTTTCTTTCTTTTCTTTTTTCTTTTTCTCTTTTTTAGCTTTCTTTTCTGCCGGTGCCGGAGCTGTTTCATCGCTTGAGCTATCAGCCTCTACGCTTAAAGGTGCCAGAGGCAGCAGATCGGTAACACTGTCGTCGGAGGTGGCATCGTTAGCTTTATCACTGGCGGCATCACCGGCAATATCACTGGCAGCATCGGCTTTTTCAGCTTCTTCGGCTGTAGGCGCGGCGGCAGGGGCACTTACGGCTGCGCTATCGGCTGTATTGGCCGGTGGCAGCGGGTCGTCGGGCAGAGCTAAATCCAGATCATCGTCAAGTAGCGGATCGTAATCCGCACCCTCCTGGGCAAAAACAGGAGCAGCACATAAAAGCAAAGCCGCTAAAAAAGATGTAAGTCTAAGGCGCATCTAACTCCTCCCCATAAAGGCCCATTATTTGTACCACAGAGCGCCGCCGGTAACAAACTATAATTTAAGCTCCGGCTCAGAAGGGGTAATTATCCTCTTCATCGCTGGAAAAATCAGGTGCTCCGCCGGCCGGTTCGGCCATTGGCGGCGGTGCCGGTTGGCGATATTGATTTTGCCCGCCGTGCGGGGAGCTGCTGCCATACTGGCTATATTGATTGCCGCCGCCGTATTGGTTGCCATCGTCGTATTGGGCACCGCCGCCGGCGCGGTCGTAATCATCGCCGCCGCGAAAGCCGGAATTTAAAAAGACTATATCGCGGGCGTTTATTTCGGTGGTGTAGCGAGTATTGCCGCTGTTATCCTGCCATTGACGGGTTTGGATGCGCCCTTCGACATAGACTTGGCGCCCCTTGCTTAAATATTTGCTGCAAAGCTCGGCCAGCCGCCCAAAAGCCACAATGCGGTGCCATTCGGTGCGTTCCTGCTTTTGGCCGTCTTTATCGGTCCAGTTTTCGGAAGTGGCCAGCCGGAAGGTGGCAACCGGCTGGTTGCTGCCCTGGGTGTATCTGAGTTCGACATCGGCGCCTAAGTTGCCGATAATTATTGCTTTGTTGAGTCCTGACATTGTTTACTCCTTTTATCTTTACGGCCTAGCCGCAAATTCAGTTAGTTTTATGGTTAAGTCTAAAATGCGTTCTGCCCAGCCGCTATCACCGGCTTCCTGGTGAGCGGCAGCCCGTTTTAAAGCGGCGGCAGCTTTATTTATATTTCCCTCGCTTATTTCGAGCTCAGTGAGATCCAAAAGAGAGCCCAGTGAGCCGGTATCGCCAATATTTTCTTCCCATGCTTCCCTGGCCAGGAGGCTTTTACCGCTCATGTAATAAGCCCGCCCCCGCATGGTGCCCAGTATGTTATCAAAAACAGTAAGTGATAACAATCTGATAACTTTTTTATAATCACCTTTTTTAAAATAATAGCCAGCCAGCTTTTCCAGCACTTCCCGGTTGTTTGGTGTTAGGTGGTAAAGCTCGCTAAGTGCTTTAAATTCAAGTGTATTTTGCCCGGATTTTTGAGCGGCGATAGCTATTTTCCTGAGTGCTTCCAAAAGGTATGGAGCTGCTTTTTTAGCCGCGCGATAATCTTTTACGGCGGCGCTGTATTCTCCGCACTCCAGGTGATATTCGCCCCAAAAATAGCGGCGCTCGGCTTTATTTTTAAAGCCGCCGATAAGATCACGGGCTTTTAAAAAATCCTTTTCGCGCAGTGCTATGTAAAATAACTGGCTCCTGGCTACGGTATTCTCTTTGTTCAAAGAGAGAGTAAATTCATAGGCTTTTTTAGCGGCCGCATAATCGCCGCGGCTATGGGCAATTGTGCCTAAATTTAAATTGGCCCACTCATGATTGGGAGCAATTTTTAGAGCCATATTAAGGGCTTCTTGCTGCTCTATATATTGCCCCAGCCTGGCTGCGCAAACGCCTTTAAAATTCCAATAATCGGCACTTTCCGGGCGGGCCGGCGCGCGCTTTAGCGTGCGCTCTATAGCTCCGACTTCCATTAAAATATTGGCTATTTTGTTATCTTTTGCCGGATCCGCTTGTCTTTCCAAATAGCTTACATAATCTTCTACCACCTTGGGGCAGATGTCCTGCTTTTTAAAGAGCTGCATGGTAAAAGTCCAGCCGGCTACTTCGTGGCGCAGATTTATTAGCGGCGTCAAAGTGTGGCAAAACTGCAAAATGGCAGCTGGTTCAGGGTAATAGCGCAAATCATCAAGCTGAAAGACGCGGCTCTCCAGAAGGGCCCGGGCCGAGAGCAAATTAAAAGAGAGAGCCACTTTGGCAAAAGAGAACATACGATAAATCATGCGCCTCACGTAGCGCTCGTGATTATGCAGGCGCAAGGAGACGGAGCCGGATAAGAAGACATAATCAAAAGAATTTTCTTTATAAGGATTTTGCAAAATATCGCGTACTTCAAAAACGGCCTCAGGGTAGCGTCTTTGGCACTCTTTAATCATTTCAGGAGCAATATCAATGCCGGTGTAGTGGACTTTGTAACCTTCGCGCTTTAAAAAGTCATAGAGCGCGCCCAGGCCGCAGCCCACATCGAGAATTTTGGCTGTGCCGGATTTTAAGTGCTCTTTGTTTAGGCTATCCAAAAGAGCAAAAAAGAGCAGTTCCTGCGCTTCTTCGCAGTTCCAATCAACGGCTAAGCCACCATCTTTATGTTTTTTAAGTTTTTTTTGGTAATAGTTGATGAGCTCTTCGTGCGTTTCCATCGCTTAATTCTTTCGCTTTAGAGAGAAAAAAACTTCTTCTGCCAAATAGGAGCTGCGCACCAGCGGGGCGGCAAAAACATATTTTAAACCCATTTCCCGGCCGGCGGTGGCAAATTCGGCAAATTCTTCCGGCGGCACATAGCGAGCGGCCGGGTGATGGCGCGGAGAAGGGGGCAAGTATTGGCCGATGGTGACGATATCCACGTTGCTATCGGCCAGAGTTTTAAGTAATTTAAGCACTTCATCATGACTTTCGCCAAGGCCCACCATAAAACCGCTCTTGGTCAAAAAGCCGTTTTCGGCTACCTCTTGCAAGATGGCAAGCGAGCGCTTAAAAGAGGCCCGTGGCCTAAGAGAGCTAAAGAGGCGCTCCACAGTCTCGATATTGTGGTTAATAACCTCTGGAGCTGCGGCCATAAGAGCCAGGAGTCCGCTAGCGGGAAAATCGGGAATGAGAGTCTCAATAGTGGGCTGCGGATTTAAGCGGCGGAGAGCGGCCACAGTAGCGGCAAAATGGGCGCCGCCGCCGTCATTAAGATCGTCTCTTGTCACCGAAGTGAGCACCACATGGTTAAGGTTTAGTTTTTGCGCCGCCGCGGCAATATTTTCCGGCTCTTTTTCGTTAAGCGCTTCCGGCGTGCCTTTAATAACCGCGCAATAGCGGCAAGCGCGGCTACACACCGGCCCCATGAGCAAAAAAGTGGCGCGCTTTTGAGCGAAACATTCACCTCTATTGGGGCAGGCAGCCGATTCGCAGACACTATTTAAAGAGCTTTTTTGGAGAAAAGCTTCAACATTTAAAGCTTCACCGCTTAGACAAACATTGCGCCGGAGCCATGCCGGCTTGGGCCCCGGCAGTACGCGGCTCATAGAGAGATTTCGCCGATATCGATATCAATACCGCCGGCTTCACCGGCTGATTCGCCCATATCTATGGTGATGCCGCCCTCATCGCTAGCCGGAGCTTCTGCCGGCTTTTCATTGGCGCCGCCGTAAGGTTTCACGGCCGGAATGGCATCTTTGGGGTCAACTTTTTTGGTCACTTCGATAACGAGGCGCGTTGATTTGCCGGCGAGCTTGCCTTTAGCCGGTTTCTTGTCGCCCATGGCTTCGGCTTTAATGCGCTTTTTAGCCACGCCCTTACCGGTTAAATATTTAATAATGACGCCCATTTGCTCTTTGGAAAGAGCCAAGTTTTTCTTCTTGTTGCCGCCGCTTGTGGTGTAAACCAGCATTTTTACTTGCTCTATTTCCTGATGATTGACGAGGAAAGAGGCCAGTTGATTGAGTACATCGGAATCAGCCGGTTTCAGAGCCGATTTCTTGGGCACAAAGGTTGGTTGTGCTTTGAGTGTTATCTCTTTCTTCACGAGAGACACCAAGGCTTTACCGCCTTTATCCGGGCAGCCGTCGCGGTCGTCTATGCCATTGATATTTTCCGGCTCATTCGGGCATTTATCTTTAGCATCCAAAATGCCGTCGCCGTCGTTATCGGGATCGGGGCAGCCGTCTTCGTCTTCATATTCGTCGATATCTTCAGGATGGAGTGGGCAGAGGTCGCCGTAATCGGGGATGCCGTCTTTATCGTTATCGGGTTCCGGACAGCCGTCATCATCTTCAAATTCATCGAAATCTTCTTTTTCGTTCGGGCATTTATCGTCGCCATCCAAAATGCCGTCGCCGTCGTTATCGGGATCGGGGCAACCGTCTTCATCTTTGAAGCCATCCATATCTTCCGGTTCGGTAGGACAGGCGTCCTGAGCATCAAGAATACCATCGCCATCGTTATCGGGTTCCGGGCAACCGTCTTCATCTTTGAAGCCATCCATATCTTCCGGCTCATTCGGGCACATATCGTCTTCATCGGGGATGCCATCATTATCATTATCGGGATCGGGACAGCCGTCTTCATCCTGGAAGCCATCGATATCTTCCGCCTCATTGGGACATTTATCTTTCTTATCTTCTATGCCATCGTCATCGGCATCGTCGATGCGCTCACCCATATAGTAACCGGCGCGGGCAAAAACGCGCATTTTCGGTGAACCGTAGCCGGGCAGAAGGCCAAAGCCGATACCGCCACCAAAGAATATTTCGCCAAAGTGATAAACGCGAGTGTGGGTGAGGCCAATCATGGCTTCCATGGGGTTTTGGGCTTCGGCTTTTGAGGCATCTACCAGGCCAAAGGGGTTAAAGGCGGCAGTGTGGCCGTAAATCTCGGCCATGACTTCCTACTAAGCTTTTTCGGCGCCGAAATTGCTACCTACACCGACTTTGTAAAAGATTTCGTCATCAAGTTCCAAAGAGAGCACTTTAGCGCTCTTGGCCCGCCAGCGATAACCTAAATCAACAGCAAAACGCACCATATCGAAAGTGGAAGAGAGAGCGAGGTAAGGGGCTAAAACTACACCCGCTTCACCGGCAAAAGCCTTTTCGTTACCTGTCGGCAAAATGGTATTCATGGCAATGGCCAGAGAAAAACGGCCATCTTCCAAATTCACTACTCGCACTTTGGGAGTTAAGCGAATATCGCCAAAATTTACAGCTTGCAAGCTGTCGCTCTGGACGCCTATTTGTACCTGCGGGGTGGAAAGGCCGCTTTGAAAGAGTATTACCGGAATATCAATAGCCAGTTCCACATAATTCCAAAAACCGATGGCGGCTACGATGTTGGCATCTAAGCGATGGGCCACCAGTTCACCGGCGCTGACTTTGGGCTTGGTGTTTTTATAAACCACAGCCAGTGGCGCCCAGGCATAATTAAAGTTTAAGCTGGCATTAACCTTAAGGTGTGGGTTGATATCGCCGGAATCAACGCTCATAAAGCCATACATATCACCGGCTACATGGAAATTTTGCACATCAACAGCGGTTCCCGAAGTGGAAGAGGCAATTTCCGCCTTAGCTTCCGGCTGCAAAGAGAAAAGAGATAAGGAAAGCGCTGCTATTGTTAAGGATAATCGGCTTTTCAACTTAACCACAAGCCACCTCCGGAGGTGTAAAAAACGTAAAAAGTGCCGATGAAAACTAGGTAAAAGCCGCTTTAGGCCAATTCTCGAGGCAAAAAACGAGCTTTTGCCACCGACACAGCATCACAATTTGTCACAAAAAGAGGTGAAGTTCAATTATTTAATATGGCGCAATATAATAATCGCTGTTTTTTAGGCTAATAGGGTGAGGAGCAATTGGGTATTGGCGAGGTAAATAAGAATACCGGTAATATCAAGAACAGTGGTAACGAGCGGCCCGGAGGCGATGGCCGGGTCGGTGCCGATTAATTTAAAAAAGGAGGGCACGGCTACGCCCATTAGGGCTGCCGTTGTCATGCTGATCATCATAGAGGTGCCGACAATAATCCCCACCAGCGGGGCGCCGTTATGAATGGCACCGATGGAACCGACCAAAATGCCGCATATAAGGCCGATGGAGAGGCCAACCAGAAGCTCGCGGATAAAGGTGCGCGAAAGATTATGTAGTTGCACTTTGCCGAGGGCAAAGCCGCGAATGACAATAGTGGCGCTCTGAGATCCCATATTGCCGGCCATAGCGGTGATAACCGGCACAAAGCTGATTAAAATCATGGCATCGAGCAGTTTTATATTGTCGAATTTGGTGATTAAATAGCCGGTGATGAGGCCGCCCAAAAGGTTGGAGACCAGCCAAGGCAGGCGGCGCATGATGATGCTAAAAATTTTATTTCCATAGACGAGGTCTTCCGAAGAGGTACCCACAAAGCGGAGCATATCTTCCGAAGCCTCTTCATCTAAAACATCAACTACATCGTCGATAAGAATACGGCCTAAAAGAACTTCGTTTTCATCGACAACCGGCATACTGACGAGATCGTATTTGCGGAAGAGGCGGGCTACATCTTCCTGATCCAGCTGAGGCGGCACGGTGATGACGGCCGGCTCTTTGAGATCGTCCAGCGTGGTATCCTGATCGGCATAGAGCAGGCGGATAATGGGTACCAGGCCCAAAAATTTACCATCTTTGTCGGTGACGTAAATATGGCGCAGTTCTTCTATTTCCTGGTGCATTTCGCGGAGTGAAGCAATGGCCTCCCGCACGGTGAGCGTGCTCTCCATGGAGGCGAGTTCCGTCTGCATGATACCGCCGGCGGAGTCATCGGGGTAGGACATAAGTTGCTGAATATCTTCGGCATCTTCTTCGTCCATAGAGTGGAGAATGGTCTCAACCTGCTTATCCGGGAGCTCGGCTAAAAGGTCGGCGGCGTCGTCGGTATCCATTTCGCCGACAATGGCGCTAAGGCGCTGGGTGCTTAAAAAATGCACCATCTTTTGGCGTTGATGTTCCGGCAGCTCTTCCAAAACGAGGGAAGCATCTTCGTCATTAAGATATTTAATAACGCGCGGCCAGTCGTCTTCATCTGGCAGCAGCATTAAAAGCTCGGCAATATCGGCCGGGTGCAGCGGCTCAAGGTATTCTTTAAGCGCACCGTCGCTTTCATCGGCCAAAATGCGGGCTATCTCCTCTTTATCCGGCGGGGTGAGCCCCTCTTCAACTTCGGTATTTTCTATCTCTTCCAACGTCTTATCTCTTCTCTAATCTTCTTTAGAAGCACCAAACTGCCGCCCCCTTAGTAACAGAATGAAATGGTGATTTCAATGATCTTTGGCAATTTTATGTGAATTACGGTAAAGCTCTTTTTTAAAAGTGGCCGCGTAGGCCGGATAAGGTGGATATATATGCAAAAGATATTGAAAACCCATGGTTTAATGTTTACTTTGGCTGCTCTTTTATTTTTGTGGGCTTGCAATACGGCTCCTGAACCTGTGCGGGTTTCCATTATTTCCACCAACGATTTTCACGGGCGCATCGACGGCGGGAGCGATAGCGATTTGGGCTATCGGGCGCATGGCGGTTTTGGCTGGATTTTGGGCTATTTTAACGCCGTGCGCCAGGATAACCCGGACGGCGTGATTTTAGTCGATGGCGGTGATCTCTGGCAGGGCACTTTGCTCTCCAACATGACCAAAGGCCAGGCGGTGATAGACCTTTACAACACTGCCGGTTACGATGCGGTGGCTCTTGGCAACCACGAGTTTGATTTTGGTAACGGCGGCGGTGAGAGTTCTGATTTGCGCCATGTTTTAAAAGAGCGCTTAAAAGAGGCTCACTTCCCCATGCTGGCGGCCAATGTTATTACGATAGAAGACCGTAAGCCACTGGAATTACCCAATTTTAAGCCTTATACCATTATCGAGCGCAAAGGGGTGAAAGTGGGTATAATAGGCCTCGCCACTCCCAATACCCGGCAGACAACTCTCACCAAAAATATTAAAGACCTCGATTTTACCGAGCCGGCGGCGGCAGTAATGCGCTATAGCGCCATTTTGCGGCAGAAGGGGGCCCAGGCGGTGGTGGTGCTCACCCATCTTGGAGCCACCTGGGATAAGGAAAAGCAGGAATGGAGCGGCGAACTTGTTGATTTAATAAAAGAAGTCGGTAGCGAAATAGACCTGGCCGTCGGTGCTCATACCCACACTATTATTAGTGAGCGCATTAACGGCGTGCCTATGATGTCGGCCGGTTTTTACGGGCGCTCTTTTACGAGAGCCGATCTCCTGATTGACAGCCGCAAAAAAGGGCGTGATGCTCTTTTAGGTGTTGAGCTGGAAGGAGCCACCTTTTTCTTTCGTAAGAGCACTAGCGAGGCTCCGCCCACTTACCATGGCCGGCCAGTTAAACGTGATAGTTCGTTTGATGCTAAATATGCTGAATATTACAAAAAAGTAGCTGCTATTGTCGATGAGGTATATGGCGAGGTGCCGGTGGAAATATCTCGCGAGGGCGACTATGATACCCCGATGGGGCGCCTTGTGGCCGATGCTCTTTTAGCGGCCGCTCCCAAAGCCGACCTGGCTATGACCAATCGCGGCGGTGTGCGTACCGGCCTTAATGCCGGGAAAATAACTTATGGCGATATTTTTAAAGTAATACCTTTTGATAATGAGCTGATGGTGGTGAATCTTAGCGGGCAGCAGATTATAACGGCTTTGGAACATGGGCTCAACACCTACTATTGGCCGCTGGAAATTGCGGGAATTATTGTTATATTTGATAAATCTCCCGGCGGTGATTCACGGGTGAAAAAGATAATTCTGCGCGATGGCAGCCTTTTGGCGCCCGCAAGTTCTTACCGGGTGGCCACCAACGATTTCCTCTTTGGCGGCGGCGACGGTTACGGCGCTTTTACCGGCGGTAGCGGCGAGCATACCAATATTCCGCTACGTGAGGCTCTGGCCCGTTATTTGCGTAGCCACTCGCCGATTGTAGCTCCGGAAGAAGCCCGCTATATTGTGGCTAACCCCTGAGCATTTTCTTGACCTCAGCCCCCGGCTAAGCGGACCTCACCTCCTCAAGTACTGGAAATCATTGAAGTTCGCCCCTCTCCCAAGCGGCGAGGGGCTCCGCAAAATGTCAAAATGTAAAATAACTAGTTACCGAGCTCGGGCAGGGTGCCGGGGCAGCAGCCCCGGCTAAGCCAGCCCCAGTTCAGAAGGCAGATCTCTAAAAGCAGGCAAAGCAGGTGGTACGGCAGAAAAAACGCAATAATCTGCCATCATTAGTAAATAATTCGCCTAGCTAATGACGGGGTTATTAGGGGCAGAGCCCATAATTCGCGGGCGGAGGAAAGGGAGGGAGCGGGAGGGAAAAACAGAGCGCCTCGAAACAAGCGGGGTTTTCCCTCCCGCAAAGAAAAAACAGCATAAAATCAAGAAGAAAAATCGAGAAGAAACGGGCGTCGTAGTTAAGAAGAAAAGAGACCGCACCGTTAGCGGAGGTTTTCCCAAAAAAGAAAAAACAAGTGACGAAAACAGAGCGGACTAAAATTGCACTCCACCTATAAATAACGGTGGCTTTTTTATTTTGATAGAGTAGAGTGACCTTTAATATTTTCGGCGGATGGTTCGCCGTTTTGGAGGTTCTCTATGAATTCTTATGCAGCTCGTGTTCTCGATGATCTCAAAGCGCGTAATGGTTGGGAAAGTGAATTTTTGCAAGCCGTAGCCGAGGTTTTTGAATCACTTTCCGAAGTTCTGGACAGTGATTCCAGCTATGAAGAAGCCGGTATTTTGGAGCGCATTGTTGAGCCGGAGCGGGTGATAGAATTTAGAGTACCCTGGCGGGATGACCAAAATAAGCCGCGCGTCAATCGCGGCTACCGCGTGCAATTTAATAGTGCTATCGGTCCCTATAAAGGCGGCCTGCGTTTTGCACCAAATGTTACTCTTAGCACCATGAAATTCCTGGGTTTTGAGCAGATTTTCAAAAACAGCCTCACCGGCCTGCCCATGGGTGGCGGCAAAGGCGGTGCCGATTTTGACCCCACCGGCAAGAGCCAATATGAAGTGGAGCGTTTTTGTCAGAGCTTTATGACCGAGCTCTGTCGCCACATTGGCGCTGATACCGATGTTCCGGCCGGTGATTTGGGCGTGGGCGCCCGCGAAATTGGCTATATGTTTGGCCAATATAAACGTTGCCGCAATATTTTTGAGGGTGTGCTTACCGGTAAAGGCCAGACCTGGGGCGGCTCCATCATGCGGCCTGAAGCTACCGGCTTTGGCGTTATTTATTTTGTGCGCGAGATGTTAAAGCACATCGGCCAGGATATCGAAGGCAAGCGCATTGCCATCTCCGGCTTTGGTAACGTGGCCTGGGGCGTGGTGAAAAAAGCCACCGAACTGGGCGCCAAAGTAGTGACCCTCTCCGGCCCGGATGGTTACATTTTGGACGAAGACGGCTTTAACGACGAAAAGATCGACTATATGCTCACCATGCGCGCCTCCGGCCGCAATAAAGTCCAGGATTATGCCGATAAATTCCATGTGCCTTTCTATGCCGGTAAGCGCCCGTGGGAAGTGGCCTGCGATGTGGCTATCCCCGCCGCTTTGCAAAATGAGCTCAATGAAGACAACGCCAAAGACCTCATCAAAGGCGGTTGCAAAATGGTTTGCGAAGCGGCCAATATGCCCTGCACGCCGGAAGCTATCAATGCCTTTATCGCTAATAAAATTGTTTATGCTCCGGGCAAAGCAGCCAATGCCGGCGGCGTGGCTACTTCCGGCCTGGAAATGACCCAAAACAGCATCCGCCTGCGCTGGACTAAAGAAGAAGTCGATGCCAAACTTTTAGGCATTATGCAAGGTATTCACCATAGCTGCCTGGAAGCCGCCGCCAAATATGGCCACCCGGGTAATTACATGGTTGGCGCCAATGTGGCCGGCTTCCTCAAAGTGGCTACAGCCATGAAAGAACAGGGCCACTGCTGATTAGTCTTTGAACACCGCTCCTAAAAACTAGCGGAAATAATTGTATATCACCACCTCCAATTTTTCTCATTACTCTCCCTCACCACCTCCGTTACAGCTGGTTATTTTTTTAGCGTAAGTGGCAAAAACAGGCGTTGCTTTAAAATCTAGCCATTGGTTATATTTGTTAGGGCAGGGTAATAAGCCCTGACAGAATGGAGGCAGCCATGAAAAAAGCGGTTAAAAAAGCAATTTTGGGTCTTGTAACCTCTCTTTGTCTCCAAAGCTTTAATGCTTGTTGTGGGGGCAAACCTGCCGAACCCGAAACTCAGGAGGAAGGTAATGCCAGTAATAGTAATGTAAACGAAAGCTATCCTGATGTGCGCGTTGAAGAAAATAACCGCGCGATAGTGGATGAAACAAATTGTCTTGCCATTGATTTGGGGAGTCCTGAGGGCTCCAGCGATTATGATGTGAGCGTAAAGGCCGAAGAGGGCGCTCTTACAATTGATATTAAAGCCGCCGAAGCGCTTTGTTTAAAACTTTCCGGCACTTTTGACGGCGGGGTGAAGGTTAAAAACAGCAAAAATGTCGATGTCGATCTCATATTTGATAATATTTCTATCACCAGCGAGGCACATGACGGCTTTTTAAAACTAAATACCGCGGATGATAACAGCGGAGCTCTCTACCTGGTAAAACTGGTGGGCAACTCTTCCATCAGCGGCTCAGCAACTGAGGAAGCCAAAAAGGTGCTCTCCGCCCAAACGCATCTGAGCTTTACCGGCGACGGCGTACTTAATGTAAATGCTCAATATAAAACCGCTATTGCCTGCGACGATGTATTAAAAATCTATAGCGGCACCATCAATATCAATGTGGATAGAAAAGCAGCGGCAAAGATTGATGGCTATGCAGAAAAAGGCTTTGGAATAAAGGCACTTAACGGCTTTGTGCTGGCCGGTGGCGCCGTTAATATAAAGGCCGATGACAATATTACCTCCTATGAAGCGCGCGGCATTAAAGTAGATGGCAGCGACGAAGCGGCCTATAGTAGCGGCAAAGGTTATATCCGCATTGAGGGCGGCTCGCTCACCATTATTGCCGATGCCAAGGGGCTCACGGCCGGCTGGGATATCGACGAAGACGCCACTACGGTAGCGACCGATGATGACCCGCGCCCCGATGTCATCATCAGTGGCGGGAAGATTAATATTACCACTTTGGGCACGCCGCGCGAGGATGAGACCAACAGCCTGAGCCCGGAAGGCATTGAAGGCAAACGCAATGTCACCATTTCTGGCGGCGAGATTATAGTAAATTCCACCGATGACGGCATAAATGCCGGTAAAAGAATTGCTATTGAGGGCGGTAAAGTTTTTGTTAAAGCCAGTACCAACGATGGCATGGATGCCAATAGTTCTATAATAATTTCCGGTGGTTTGGTCTTTACTTTGGGGGCCGGCGCGCCTGAAGCCGGGCTGGATGCCGATAGCAACAGCAATGTGGTTTATAAAGGCGGCACCCTTATAGCTATCGGCGGCGATAATAATGTGCCGCAAGGTAGCGGCTCTTTTGTCTCGGCAGCTCTTAATATTACTGAAAGCAGCGGCGGCGCCGGCCCCGGCGGTAATCAGCCCGGTGGCATGGGCAATTCTGCAGCTCTTGCCGGGCACACCTTGGCGCTTACGGCCAAAGATTCCAGCCAGGTATTAGCAGCCGTAAAAGTACCAGATAATTATGTGGGCGGCACCAATGTGCTGTTTTTGGCCAGCGGGATAACTGCCGGTTCTTCTTATGTTATTCACGATAACCCGGCTTTCTCTGCCGCTGATTTAAGCTGGTTTAATGCGGCTATTTTGGCGGGGAGCGCCACTTTATCAGCGGGGAGCGCGCTCACGGAAGTTACAGCCGGCCAGGCCAGCGGCGGCCAGGGTGGGCCCGGCGGCCCGGGTGGACCCGGCGGGCAGCCCTTCTGATTGTAAACCGTGCCGGCTTTGGGGCCAGAACAGGCAATTATTATTCATTAGCCCGATTATCTCCTGGTGGCTTTTTTGTAAGTTATAAAATGGCTTCTAGCCGGTTGAGAGGGAGGTGGCAAGTGAAAAACAGAGTAAAATATGGTAGTTAGTGCCCCGCGCCAAACTTTAAGCCTTATATAATTCTCCCATAGCGCTAATTTCCTCTTTAATTTCCCTGATGAGTTCCGGCGGCGCTAGAACACGCACTGTTTTCCCTTGGCCCAAAACCCAGCGCTTTATTTCCGGGAGCTGGGTGGTTTTAAAGTGCACATCCACCGAACCATCAGCGTTGCGCGTGATTTGCTGGGTGGAATTCCACACCAATTCTTTGGCAAAAGCGGCGAGTTCCGGGATAACGCGCAAGGTGATTTCATAAGGCACGCGCTGCGAGGCCCAAACGCCGATTTCCGGGTCGATATAATCGCGGAAATTAAAGCTTTTTGGCACGCTAAAGTGGCGATTTTCCAGCTTTGTTTCGCGCATTCGGCTAAAAGTGAAGAGGCGCACATCATCTTTTAATGTATCGTAACCGATGACATACCAGCGGCTTTTTTGGCACACCACATGGTAGGGGCGGATGGTGCGCTCTTTGTAATCCGGCTGCTCCATGGGGCGGTACAAAAAGGTGATTTCCCGCTTTTCGCTGAGAGCGGTAAAGATATCTCTAAAAACAGCGGAATCAATAGGTGGCAGCGCTTCGGGGATAAAAGTAAGATTATTGAGCGGATCCTCCTCCAGGATGGTCACTTTTTCGCTCAGGCTGGCCACAATTTTTCTGATAACGGCTCTAAGCTCGCCCTCGAGAGGTGTATTGCTGTAAGCCATGAGCAGTTTTTTGAGCAGCATGACACTGAAAAGCTCGTTTTTATCGAGGCTTATGTCTTTAATATAAAATGATTTTTCGGTGTAATAATAGCCGCTTTTGCTTCTGTCGAAGGCAATGGGAGCGTTGTAAAAGAGCTTTAGTTCCTCAATATCGCGGCTGATGGTGCGCACGCTGACTTCCAGCTTTTGGGCTAGAAAAGAGCTATTGGGGTAAGTATTTTTTCTCAGCTCGCTGTCGATGGCTTTTAAGCGGCGCAGAACCACTTTTTCCTGGGCCTTTTGCTGGCTTTTCATAAAAATCCTCACTACTGCCAAAGTGTTTCATCTAAACCGAGTTATCTTTTACCAAAAAGGCGGCTCGGGTGCAATATGGTAAGAGGGAGAGGTGTGGGGGGCACTCTTGTCAAATACCTATGTTTTTGAGAGTGACTATTTGTATGTTTTTAGCGCATTTGGCGGATCTTATTAGCGGCTTTGACCGTACATTTATTTATCAGCTCAATAAAATGATCGGTCTTATCATTGCCTTTTATGTCGTAGTACTTATTCTTTTGGGGATTATTATTATAAGTTCCCCAAAAACAGATATTTTTGCATTCTTTATCGGCAATTTTATATGAGATACAACTATTTAACTGAATATCAGCTTGTTCGTCCTCAATGGCTTTAATAAGAGTCAGGCGCGTGCCGATGCGCTTCATATAGGGTGAATCTTCGGCCTGATCCTGGGGATTATTCCGCAAATGGCTAAAAACCTTTTCCAGCCAGGCTTCAGTGGCC
>JAEEML010000134.1 GCA_016283195.1 Deltaproteobacteria bacterium
AAGGCTTTTCAGGAAAGAATTGCGAGGACTGTGCCGAGGGCTATTATGGTTCGTCCTGCACCAAGTGCCCGGTTTGTAACAAAGAAAATGAATGCAATGGCACGTGTAAATCCGGTAAAACCGGTGAAGGCCTAGTCTGCGATTGGGGTTATGAGTTAAGCACTGGTTGCACCACCTGCCAAAATGGGTTTAAGTTTTTTACTCCAGAGCCTGGATATCCTCGCATGTGTTTGATTCCATGCAATTCTAATGCCAATTGTCCAGCTGGTGTAGAATGCTATGACCCGCCGAACCCCAGCTACTGTATGAAGTACCATGAATGATAATCATTCCCCCACCAATTCAATCCAGGAAATATAAGCTGAGCCCTCCCCGAAACTGCGGTGGCTAGTGGTGGTCAGCTGACTAATAGCTCTACCCTGTTCACTAAGGCGCCACTGCGCCCCACTTGAGCCTATTGGTGGAGCTTTTTAATCTGCACAAAAACCTGGGGCGGAAAGAGTGAAAATGTGCTATAATGCGCGGCGGAGTTGTCTGCGCCTGAAAGCCGGCCGGCTCTAAAAGGTAAGCCAATTTAATATTACGGAGTAACGCATGGAATTTCTTCACGAAAAGCTGAGCAATTTAAAAACCAAAGTACAAAATAACGAGCCTGTCACCATTATGATTATCGGCCTGGGCAGCGTGGGTACTTTTTTGCTGGATTTTCTTATAAGCCTCGCTGATCCGCAGCTTAAAATAGTTGTGGCCGGCCGTAATGCGGCCAAAATGCAGATGGATGTGAATATTGTGCGCACAGCCGCTGCCATCCGCCGTGAGCTGCGGAGCCCGGTGGAGATCATCGGCGACTGCGATTTAAACGATGTGGCCAGCGTGGCCAAGGCCATTAAAAAAGCCAGCCCCGACTTTATCGTCAATAGTAGCCGCGTCTATTCCGGCCTGAAATACGGCAGCATTTCCTGGAGCAATTTGCGGGCTTATGGCATTTGGTCGCCTCTTGCCATCCGCTATGCCAAAAATATCATGGCCGCCTATAAAGAGGCCGGCAGTAAAGCCATAACCATCAACACCTCCTATTCCGATGCCGTTATTCCCTGGCTCAAAGCGGCAGGAAAGCCCTATTTTGATTTTGGTAGCGGCAATTTAAATCACCTCATTCCGCGCATGAAGTTTTTTATGGCCGCTAAATATGGCATCAATAATTTAAACGATATTGATGTCACTCTGGCTGTCAGCCATTTTCATGATGTGGTTATCTCCAAAGAGGGCCAGGCCGAAGGGCAAAAATTACTGCTTAATTTCAAACATAACGGCAAAGATCTGCCCTTTAATCAGGATGAGCTCTTAAAAGCCTGCGCTATTCCCATGCCCACCGACCAAAAGCGCAACATGATGAACGCTTCCAGCAATTTTGATATAATTACGGCTATTTTAACGGCTCTTCGCGAGAACAAAGTGACCAAAATTCATGCCCCGGGCGCCTTTGGCGAAATTGGCGGCTATCCGGTTTTAATTGACGGCAATTTCGCCAAAGCCTCTTTTGATACCGCACTCTTTAGCCTGGAAGAGATGCGCAAAGCCAACCGTAAATCCATTTATCTGGACGGCATAGAGAATGTGGAAAGCGGCACTCTCACCTATACCGATGAGCTTTTGGCTAAAGTTAAAAAGGCCTTTAATGTGGAGCTTCCCAAGAAGGTCGCCTTTGAAGACATCGAAAAAACCGCCGATTTTATTATAAAAAATATTATAGAGCCCTTTGCGCCACAGAAATAAAACCCAAGCTTTTAATTAAAAATTTACCAGCCGAGGAATTCTTTATAAGGAATATCCGGCTCCAAAATATATTGCCCGTGATGCTGGCCGCGTTCTTCTACAGGCGGAAAGGCCATATAGTCGCCGTAAGTTTTAGTAAGAATATTCCGGTAGCCGGCAGGAATAGGGAATTTGTATCCGGCAAATTCGCCTTCTACGGCACTGGCAAAATCAGCGGCCTCCCAGGTGTTTATTTGGAGCGGCTCGGCAGTAAAGAGCATGATGGCCACTTTATCTGTTTCGCGGTTATTGTACATTGTGGCCAGGCGCTGTATTTCCTCAAAATCTTTTATATGATCGCGATGATATGCCGCCACCCGCTGCCTGTTTTTTTCGTTTAGTTCCGGATTGGTCAGGCGCATGAAGGTGCCGTTTTCGATATTCAGGCGGTTTATTTGTTCATAGCGCTCAAGGGCGCCGGCGGCCACAAAATTGTCTAAGGGGAAAATGTCGATAAATAGGCCCTGGTTCATTTTTTGGTACTTAATAATGGGGCTTATAGCGCTGGTATTGGAATTGCGCAGGCGCGCATAGGAGGCAGCGTAGTTGCTGTCAGTGTAGGGGGTTTGCAAGAATATGGGCTCGCGGAATTCGTCTTTAAGCTTGATGAATTTTTCGTAATCCGCACGCGGCATGGCAATATCGGCATCGTCATCCCAGGGAATGAAACTTTTATGGCGAATTGCCCCAAGCAGCGTCCCCGAGATGAGAAAGTAGCGCAGGTGGTGCTTTTGGCAGACTCTGTCCAGTTGCAGCAAGAGGTCCAGTTCGACAGCCCAGATTTTTTTCCTCTGCTCGGTAACATGAAACTCGCAGAGAATTTCTTCTTTTAAAAAATCCGGCGGGATGGTGCCTTCTGCCACTATTCTTTCGGGTTCGGTCATGGCCTTAG
>JAEEML010000135.1 GCA_016283195.1 Deltaproteobacteria bacterium
AAAAAGAGGAGGGCATTATGGCTGCCGAATTTGTACTTACATATATGAGCGGCGACAGGTTACGCTGGGCCAGGCAATTTCAGGAAGAAATGGCCGATATAGATAGGCGATCCAGTGTAGCTGCGATATTAGAAAAAGGCATGGAAAAAGGCATGGAAAAAGGCATGGAAAAAGGCATGGAAAAGGGCATGGAAAAGGGCATGGAAAAGGGCATGGAAAAGGGCATGGAAAAGGGCAAATTGCTTTTGGCCCAAAAATTCATGGCCCTTGGTCACACCAAAGAAGAAGCAGCCGAGTTTGCGGAAATAGATGTAAAATTGCTTAATTAGTAAAGCAAAGCCGCTTTTTCACAACTATTCAACCTTTTCTAAAAAACACTTGACAAAATAAAATAATATACAATATAGACCTCTCAAACAGGTAGGACAAAGACAAGTTCCGATATGCGCTGGGGAGATGATACACCACTCGGCGAAAGCTGTGCGGTGTATTGTGAATATGTTTATACATATTATGTATAACTGCCCAGCGGCGCCCGGCTCAAAAATGGCGCGATCCGCCCGCCTGCGGCGGCGAGTGGATAAACAAGCAACTGCCTGCAGGGCCCCAGCGAGGCGCCGGGAAAACTCAATAGACCTTGCGGCTTTGGCCGTGAGGTCTATCGTTTGGCAGGCTGCCAGTATTTAATCCTGCTCTCGTGCGTTTTAGCCGTTGGCGAACTGCGGAAGGGGCTTTGGGCCCAAAATATAGCAAATAGACGCTCACAACGATAAGCAGCGGAAATTATTACTCAGAAGCTGTTAATAATCTTCTTTTATAAAAGTTCTTATTGCCGCATTGCCGACAATATTTGTTGAAACACCGTCAAAAATACCGCCCACAGCAGCTCCCAAGAAAGGCACGGCTTTGGCCAGATTTATGGCGCCTTTGGACCCGAATTTGGTTACCAGCCGAAAGCCGACAGCCTGGTTTATTTTGGTGAGCATTTTACCGGATAGCAGGGGCAGCAGTTTTTTTGTGGTCAATTTTTCGACTATTTGTATTCCGGCTTTTTTGGCAATTTGTTCTATGGATTCACCAAGGAGACAGCATTTGGCTATTACTTTGATTCTGTCATCGTTTAAATCAATATTGGGATTACTGATATAAGCGATGGCGGCAACCATGCGTATTTGCAGGGCTAATACACTGGCTACATTGGCCGGAAGAGCAACCGCCATAGTTACAAATCCTCCGAGACTGGTGATGGCACCATCGGCAAAGGCTTTGGTGTTTTGCTATCTGACCAAAGCTTCGGCAGCTTCCAGCAGCGTTTGGTAATCAGCATCATTTAAATATGATCTTGCGAGTTCGCTCGCAGAATCAAATCAGGGAACTGAACCTGTTACAACACCGTCATAGATTGAATCAATGGCTTTTAAGACTAAGCTTTGGTCTTCACTCATCATATTCTCCTTTGGCACAGGTAAGCACCCCAAAATTTTCGCTTATTGTTGGAACTCCTGACTGGGGCACTCTTCTGCCAAGGGCAAATCTTCATTATGTTCAAAAACAGCTCCCAAAAGAAGCGGCACCATAAAAAATACAGCAGCCAAATAACGAAGTATAATAATTGGTACAAAAGAACAGACAAAGATATAAATTAAGCAGCAAACAGCTGGAGTAATAAAGATATAACGTTTGCGCCAAAGCAAATAACCCAGGGAGAAAATCGTAAGCCACAAATAGAAAGCTGGTGAAAAAAACAGTGATATAAGCGGTATTTTTTCAAAAGAATAATAGAGGCCGATTTTTTCATACCAGCCAGCTAAGCCAGGAATAAGTGATTTTATAGTACCTGGTTTGGCCAGGCTCAATGCTGAATAGAAGTAACATTTATCGTATGATTTATAAATACCGGCGCGATTATAACCATCCAAAATAGTACCAGGAAACCAAACGCCCTCGGAATTGGCCAGATAAGCATTAAGAAAAACTGAAGGATAGGATGCTCTAAATTCTTTGGCCATTTTTAAAATATTTTTTGTATTATTTAGTCCGCGCTTCCCTAAAAAGGATATTTTGGCCGGGTCACCATTATTAGGAACGTATGGACGCATTTTATCTGTATATTTCAATACCAAGCTTTGCTCACTCGGTGTTAGAATGTTATAATGATATGCCCTAGATACACCTTGCAGTAAAATAGTATTTGCTACTAGTGAATTTGGCTTGGCTATTACTGGTCGGCAATACCAATCCAGAAAAGCGGCCATAATAAAATAAAAGGAAATCATGATAGCACTGGCTGTAAGCGATTTTTTAATATGCTTCTTGCCTGGAAAGAATATTGTTACCCCAGCTAATACAATAAGCAAAACTACCATAAGCAAGCTGGTGTTGTTATTCCTTGCCAAAATCGCCAGATCAAAAATAAAGGGAAATAGCAGCCATTTTGAGGATGTTTGCCAAAATAAGTCTTTGTGTGCCACCATAATATAAAGCAAAAAGATGGCATAATTTAGAAAACCAGCAAACATAATGTCACGAACTGTAGTTGTTACTAGAATATGTATAACTGGGAAAAGGCTATAATACAGGAAGAGGAAAAAAACAAAATGCTGGTTCAGTTTTTGTCTATAAAACCAGATTAATATTTCGCTGAAGCTCAGAGCCAAAAGGAGCATTTGTAAAATAGTAAAAATGGCTATGCCAACATTATAACTCCCGGTAGCTTCATGGGCTAAATATAAAATTCCATTGATGATAACTGTATGTAATTTAGGAAAATTTTCATTATAGCCATTGGCTAATTGATTAAACTGATCTGTGGCATCGTAATTAAATTTGCCAGGGAAAAAGGCCAAATAAACTGGTAACCACAAGAGAAATATTAGGGCAAATAGAGCCCAACGATGTGTAAAAAGAGCGACTTCAACATAGCGAATTTTCTCAATAATCTTATGGCTAGACTGACTCTTTTCAGTATTTAGCTTTTTTTGAAAAGCAGAAAGAGCATCATATGCGAAACCGATAAGCAAGGAAGCGATATAGCCATATGCTATTATTGAAATCCAGAGAAAAACATTGGAAAACTCGATAGTAGCAAATGTATCAAGGGCAGAGCCAAAAGCATATAACAGGGCTAAAAAGGTGCCACAGCTAAAGGTGATAATGATTTTCCTTTTCTCCCAGACCTGGGCGGAACGTTTATAAAGTATGTAATATATTAAAATAAATAAAAACAAACTGTCGATACTATTGGTGAAAGACATTTCATCTTTTACGGCAAAAAATGTATTAAATAGCAACAGACAAGCCAGTGTGATGAAAATATTAACGACAGCAATCATTGTTATTACCTTTTGACCGCTTATATATTATACGTCTTTCAATGTAATAATTTAACAAAAATAGAAAGGCATCTATAGGTATTTTAACAAAAAGTTCCTTAGAAGTTTTAACTAAAAGCAGGGCATAGGCGACCAGTGAAGCACTGCTGAATCCAGAAATAAGAGCCAGCGCAGTATATTTAACGGCAGCGCGTTTTATATCTTCCCGGCTGTGAAAAGAATAATAGTAATTTAATAAGAAGTTATATGTGGCAGATATAATGCGGGCACTGACAGTAGCTACACTGGCATAAATAACACTTTCAAAATGGCCTTGGAACAATCGACAAAAAACGTGAAACAGAAGCAAATCTAATAGAGCCGATGATAGACTGGCAAAAGCATAACGCATAAATTGCCCAAAAAGGACGCGGTAAATTCTTATAGAATCTAAAAGCGGTTTAAAATGTGTGGCGTGATGCTCTTTAGAATCATAAACGGTACTTATTGGTACCTCACAAATAGAAATATCTAAGTTTTTGGCTTCTATGAGCATATGTGTTTCAAACTCAAAGCGGTCGCCTTTTACCATTAAAAGGTCTTTCATAAATATGGATGGTATAGCTCTTAGGCCAGTTTGCGTGTCAGAAAGTTTAATACCATATAAAAGGTGGTATAAAAATCTGGTAAGAATATTGCCAAAACGGCTTTTAAAGGGAACAATATTCTTATCAAAAGTACGCACTCCCAGAACCATTTTTTGCGGATAACGGCGCAAAGCATCAACTACGGCGGCAATGTCTTTCGCAGTGTGTTGACCATCAGAATCGGCAGTTACACAACCGATTGCTTTAGGATATTTATCCAAGATATAACTGAAAGCACTCTTTAAAGCGGCTCCTTTGCCCATATTATGAGCATGCTTTATAATTGTAGCCCCATATTTTTCCTTCGCCTCATCGAAATAATGGTCATATTCAGGCAGGCTACCATCGTTAATAATAATTATCGGTCCGGCCTTTTGAGTGTTAAGTTCGTGCAGAAGAGTAAGTAAGCGATTATCAGGCTCCAGTGAAGGTATGACTATAAGCACATCTTCATTATTGTTAATGCCAGATAAATCCATGCCAACACCTCATTGTGATAATGTATAACTTATGTTCCGATAGCGACTCTTTTGAGTTAAATTATTCCTAAAGTCAGTATCCAACCAAGTTCGTAAATTTCCTAACTACGGCATAAAGGCACCATCTTTAGTTTTTACCAAGTTTTTTCCGCCCCAGAAAATAATCCAAAGCTACGAGCCCATAGGAGAGAGCAATATAAAAAGCGCTGATGAGTAATATCCAGAGCAAAACGCCGCCATAGCCATATTTTTCATAATCGAAAAAGAAATAGGGAACTTTGGCTCCGCCGGCAAAACGGCCGCCGCATAGGCCGCTATAGATAAAGACATATAAGCAGTAGGCATAAGGCACAATGACCCACCAGAAAGGCGAAGTGCGGCTAAGCAGCCCTTTTTTATCAAATAAAAGATAATCAAAAAACATCATCGCCGGCACAACATAGTGCACGAGGGCATTGCCCAGATAAAAGCGCGGCGAGTGGGGCTCGGCAAAAAGGGCGGAGCTCAGCATAAAATGGAATACCAGGCCGGTGAGCAAAATAGCCATCACCACGCCCACTTTTATGGTGGCATATTTGGGCTCCGGCAGGCGGGAATGACCGGCCTCGCGGGCTATTAGCCAGATGGCGGTTACGAGGCAAAGAATGTTGCTCTGAATAGTGTAATAAGAAAAAACAGCGCTGAGCGCAATCGGTTCTAGGGTGTTAATAATAACGCCGACAATAACCGCTAAGGCAATAACTACTCGCCAGGTATTTCTAAAAAAGGCTTTGTGTAAGATGCTCATTTTCCTTTACTTTCCGGCAGGAGCGAAAGCTCTACCAGCTTTATATGGCGCTCATCGGCCTCTTTAATGATAAATTCCATATTTTTAAGGTTTATTTTGCTGCCGGCTTTGGGAATATGCCCCTGCAAGTAGGTGAGGTAACCGCCGATGGTCTCATATTGCTCACTCTCCGGCATATTGAGCGAAAGGGCCTCATCGAGGTCGTAAATAGAGGCCTGGCCGTCGATTAAATACTTGTTTTCCGCCGTTTTTCTGAAAGAGCGCTCTTCAATATCGTATTCGTCGTTAATTTCGCCCACTATCTCTTCGATAATATCCTCTAAAGTCACGACGCCCACCGTGCCGCCGTATTCATCCACCACAATGGCCATGTGGGTTTTCTTCTTTTGAAAATCCTTTAAAAGCAGGGAGATTTTCATGGTTTCCGGCACAAAGAAGGTCTTTCGCAGCATAGCTTCTAATTTAAGCGGCTCATTGGGATAAAGGGCTATTTGCTTTAAACAGTCTTTGGCATAGAGCAGGCCAATGATATTGTCGATGGAATCTTTATAAGCCGGCAGGCGGCTATGGCCGTCTTTTACCAGCATTTGCAAAACATCGGCGCTCTCGGCCTCAATATCCACGGCCACCATGGAAGTTCTGGGTACCATAATCTCTTTAATAGTGGTATCGCGAAACTCCAAAATAGATTGTAACATCTCCTCTTCGTATTCTTTTAAAACACCTTCGCGATGAGAGAGCTCAATCAAAAATTCAAAATCCTCGGTGGTCATGAAGGGCGCGGCCCGTTTTAAATCGCCGCCTACCGCGCTGGTGGTTATATTGATGATTTTTACAAGCACCAGAGTAATAGGCAAAAAGAGGTAATAAAAAAAGGTTAACGGGCGCATGATTTTAAGAGCAAACTTTTCGGCATTGTGTTTGGCAATGGTTTTTGGGCCGATTTCGCCGAAAATGAGCACTAAAAGAGTCATGCCGCCAACCGCTATAGCCATGCCGCCGTTTTTAAAGAGGCTATAAGCCAAATCGGTGGCCAGAGCCGAGGCAAAAATATTTACAATGTTATTGCCCACTAAAATAGTAGTGAGCGTGCGATTGGGTTTATCAAGCCAGAGCTTAAGCCTTTTGCCCATTTCTTCATCTTTTTCAATAAGATGGCGCAGTTTTACATAAGGCAATGCGGTGAGAGCTGTCTCACTGGCGGAAAAAAAGGCGGATAATATAAGCGAGCCGAAAATGCCCAAAATCTCGAGCAATATAGTAGTAGTCATTACGACCTCCCGAAGGAGTAGCATAAATGGAAGATATAAAAGGGCAAGTTTTAGGCTTATTGCGCCTTTTTATCGGCCGTGAGGTGCGTCATATCAGTGATGGCATCGCTCGAGCTGTCGGATTGGGCGTCATTTTTTAAGATGGGGTATTTGGTCCGCCGCTCGGCTAAAAAGGCGGCCACTTGTTCCTTGGGATCCACTTTGGGCAGGGGAACTATCATTTTTTGCCGCTCTTTTTGCAATTCCGCTATTTCGCGCTGCGTTTTATGGCGCATAATCATGAGCACGCCCTGGGCTACCAAAGTAAGCACCAAAAAGGCTGTTAAGAACTTTGAACGCTTAGGCATGGGAGGAATAGCCATTTAATACTCCTAAAGGCCAAGGGCCATAGCCGGGAAAATCTTAGAGCGCTTTTACCCACTCGCCGCTGGCGCGATGGGTGAAGCCGATTTTGCGCAAATAACCTTCATGAGCCGGATTTTTGGTGCGGGTGATGAGCGTATTTATCCCTTTGGGGCTAAATTGCGGGCACTCGCTGCCAAAAAAGTAAGAACCGATGCGCACATCGCGGAATTTTGGGGTGACATAATCCAGCACAATTTCTACTGTGCCGTTTTCCAGCTCGTTATAGGCCAAAAGTCCGGCCACTTCATCGTTGCGCACATAAAAGAAGGTCTTTTGCGCCTCTTTGTAACGCTCCTCCGGGTCAAAAGCTTTAATATCTTCGGCATGGCGCTCGGTGTACCAGGTATAATAGCCCGAGCCTTTGGTGGCGGTTACCAAATTAAAGGCTGTAGGAATGCTGCGCAGACGGACAAGCTGAATAATATCAATAATTAATGCGCCAAGATTCATAATGACAAGCGGGATGGCGTTTTTCGGCAGGGCATAAATGATGGTGGCAATATCGCCGATGGCATTCATGCGCCAGAGCTGTTTAACATTGGTGCGGGTGAGAGAGAAAATGACCAGGGCCGAAGCCAAGTAGCCAAAAATCTCCCAACCAAAAGAGTCGGTAAAAGAAAACATATATTCTCCTAAGGGGCGTTTTTTACAAGAATAAAAGGTAAGCCCGAAAAGCAGGGCGCTTGATGTCGCCAAACTGCTGGCTATGCCATAGCACCAAAGGAAGCAAAATTACAATATAGAATATCGCCTGCGGTGAGCTGGGAAGTGTTTTTTCCGGGAAAAAGTTCAAAGTTTTTGGGCGCTGATAATTTTTACGCTGCCTAGAAGGCCGGAAATGCGCACCTGGGCATCCATGGAGCCGCTGGCAAAATGCCAATGGGTGGTATCGGCAATTTCCTGATCCCAAGTGGGATCGACAGCCAGCCAGTTTTCGCCGGTCCAAATTTCGGCCCAGGCATGCCAGCCGAAGCCGCCGCCCTGCGGCCAGTAAGCCGCGCCCACCGCCTGGCGGGCCGGTATGCCGGCAGCCCTGGCCAGAGCCACATAAAGCGTGCTGTGTTCAGTGCAATCGCCTTTGCCGATTTTGAGCACATCGAGGGCATTGGCCATGGCCGGCACATAGCTCTTTTTGAGGCTTTTATAAACATAGTGCAAAATATTCTGGTGAGTTTGCCAATAATCGCCGCCGGCGGTGAGAGAAGCGGCCAACTCTTTGATTTCTTTGGCTGCACTTTGGTACTGCGGCTCATTTATCAAATATTTAGCTGCTTCGCCTTCATTCTTCAGCGGCACTTGCGGCAAATTGGCCGGTTTTTCCTGCGGCATAAAGGTAAAAATTATCTTATCGTCACGGCGCTCGGCCTTTTGCCCGAGACTGGCCGGCGGTAGAGTAAAATCTTCCGGAAAACCGGCGGCTATGAGCCTATAACTGCCACCAAGAATGTCGGCCGGAGTATCGCCTGGTAATTTAATGGCGCTGGCCACCAAAATGTCACGCGAGGAGGTTGGTTTTTGGGCTTCGGCTTCACTCTCCAGCTTAGCGGTAAAAAAGCCGCCCACCTGTGTAGAGAGGAGGAGGGCTTCACTATTATATATAGATACCGAAGAGAGGCCGGTGCCCGGAGGATTTATGGTTTTTTCTTCGATTTCATAAGTTTGCCCCTTGATGCCGTCCACCAGAGTAGCGCTGATTTTTTTTATCAGGCTCTTATTGGTAACCGGTTGCATCAGTGAGGGTTCATAGCGAGAACTTGTTACACTCTCTTTTTCTCTTTTTTCGCCCGCTAAAATGAGCGCTTCCACTGCCAGATGATTTTTGAGATTTTCCACGCAGGGGAAAGAGGTTTCCTGCTTTTGATTGCCGGTATAGCTACTGATGTATAAAGTGCCGCTGCGGCAAAAGCCCTCCTGGCGCATTTCCATTTGGTCCGGCGAACTCTGGCTAAAACTTAGCTGCTTTAACTCTCCGTTTTTTAAAGTGAAAATTTGCGATTCGTTTACCGTGATATCGGTCTTTCGCCCCATGCCTTTGACGCTGGCATACATGGAACTATGAAAATGGACTTCACCGGCTTTTATTTCGTTATGTTGCTTCATATAGCCGACTTTTTGCCCTTGCATATAAAGGCCGTACCAAAAAGTTACCTCGCGTTTTTGGCCGGCGGCGCCAGGCGGAATAAGGGTTGCCAAAAGAGGGGAATATGGACTTTCTTCCTCCGCTATTTGGGGCTCTGAAGCAGCTTTTTCACTAATTGGCGGGAGTTTTTTTAGCTCTAAGTTGGAGGTGGCCACCGGCTCCTTGCAAGCCAGAAGGCCCAAAAAGACTGGCAGCGATAACACACTAATATATTTTAATTTTTTCATAAACTAATCCTTAGCGCGTCATAGCCGCTTGCGAAAAGTCTTCCTGGGCCATTTTTACGCTGGTATCGATAGTGAGAATTTCCAAATCGGTGTGGCTGCCTTTGATTAAATCACTTACTTTGGCTTTCATAATTACCCACTGGCCATCTACTTTTTTTACATTAAAAACCTTGAGTTCCTTTACCTTAGCGCCGTCATTGCCATAAAATTCCAGCATCATGGGGATAAAGGTTTGCGGGTGGATGAAGGCCACTGTTTTACTATATTGCGCCTCTTTGCCGCTTTGGGGAACAGCTTCAATCACATAGACATTTTGCCCGGAGAGTTTTTGGTCGGATAGCCTTTTTAAATTGGCTCCTTTTAAGCTATCGGTCTGCATATCGCCGTAAGTAAAATCTGTGCCCATAAAGCGCTGATTTTTTTGCCCGGCGGTGATGCGTTTTACTTTGCCAAAGGCGGGCAAATATAAAAACTGGCTGTCGTTGCCCTCTTTGTTTTCGTGCACCAAAAAGGTGGTGCCGGCCACATCGGCAGGCTCCAAAAAGCGGGCCAGAGTGTGGCTCAGGCCGGCTTCGTCCTCATAAGAGCGGATATTAAGCCGTCTTTTGCGCGCTGTGCCGTTTTTGGCCACCAGATTCATGGTGAGATCCACTTCGGCCTGTTTAAAGCCAAAAAAGTTATGATCGAGGGCTTTATCGACAATCTCTTTGGCCGAAAGTTCTGCTGCCAAAGCGGCAGGCGCAGTTAGCAAGGAAACTAATAAGAGGCTAAAAACAGCGAAAAATCTTTTTTTCATCGCGCCCTCCTTAAGGCTTTATTTGCTATAACACTTTGCTACCATTGCCCGCTAGCTAATAGTGCATTTTCTAAACTAACTCTTCTATATTCCCTAAAACTGTGTTTTAATGCCCTCCGCTTTTGTGAGGTGTACCATGGCAACTGATGCCCGTTCTTGCCCTTGCCCTTCTTGCGGTTCCACTCTCTCTTTTGCGGCCGGCACGCAAAAGCTCACTTGCGAGCATTGCGGCAATTCTTTTGAACTCGATGTGCTAAACTCTTTGGCCGATAGCGCGGATGCAGCTGAGTTTTCGTGGGAAAGTTATAAAGAAAACTTTTTGCAAGACCGCGAAAAGCTCTCCCAAAGTGTCATTTATACTTGTGAAACCTGCGGCGGTCATGTGGAGGCGCCGGCGACAACGGCCGCCATAAAGTGTCCATACTGCGCCAGTAATCTGGTTATTTCCAGTAGCCTTTCCGGCCTTTTAAAGCCCAATGCCGTTATTCCCTTTAAACTGGTGAGTGCTGAGGTGATAAAAAGGCTCCACGACCATTTTAAAAATAAAATTCTTTTGCCCTCTAATTTTAAAACGCAGCATACTTTAAGCAAAGTAAACGGCTCTTATGTGCCTTTTTGGCTTTTTGACGCCACCATGGACGGGCCGATAGATTTTAACACCACCAAGGTGCGCCGTTATTCCGATAGTAACTATGACTATAAAGAAACAAAATATTATTTGCATCACTTGGAAGGCGATGTCACTTTTAAAAACGTGCCAGTGGACGGCAGCAAAGTCATGCCCAATAATTTAATGGACGCCATCGAGCCCTATAATTACAGCGAGCTTAAGCCCTTTGATATGGCTTATCTTTCCGGCTATAACGCGGCCCGCTTTGACGATGACCCGGATGAAACGCTGCATAGAGCTGCTGAGCGCATGAAAGTCAGCTCCACGGCTGTTTTTCGTAAAGAAGTTGACAAAAAGGGGAGCTTTAATTCGATTACTTGTACTAAAAACGGCCTGGCTTTAAAAAAGCCGGCAGTGAGTTACGCTCTTTTGCCGGTTTATCTCATTAATTTAAAATACGAAGGTAAAGATTACCCCTTTGCCATAAACGGCCAAACCGGCAAACTGGCCGGCTCTCTGCCCATTAGCAAATTGCGCTACTGGCTGCTTTTTTTAGCTATATTTTCAGTGCTTTCCGCTATTGGAACTTTTATAACTTATTACATGCTAGAACTTCTGGGCTGAATTATGGAAAATAATAATACTGCCGGCACAGAGCATTCCGAAAGCTCGCGGGAAAAGGAAGAGAAACAAAAAAAGGCCGTAATCGGTTGTTTTGTCGGCTGCCTTTTTTTTCTTTTATTTATTATTTCAATATTTATCGCTATTGCCTTTATTGAAACTTTTCTCGAAGATGAACCCACACCGGAAAGCGCTAGCTTAGCCGCTCAAACGCCGGCATGGGTGGACGATGCCGCAAGTGAAGAAGCTGCTGGATCTGCCGCCCAAGCTGATGGCGCCAGCGAGGCGGCCGCCTATAGAGCTGATGGCAATAACGGCCTGCCCGCCTGGTATCCGGCCGATCCACTGCATTTTCCCAATTTCCATGGCGAAAATCTGGCCCGGGTGGTTGATAATGCCGATACTTTAACGCCGGAGCAGGAAAAAGAACTTACTGAGCAAATAGAAAATATTGTGCAAAAATATAACTTTGGCTTTGTCATTTTTACCGATAAAAGCACCCACGGCTTTTCTATGGAAACCTATTCGGTAGATTTCTTCCTCTTTAATGGTTATGGCCTTGGTGATGATTTTCGTGGCACCGTCTTTTTTCACTCGCTGGAACCGGGCAATCGCGGCTGGCGCACTACTTCTGTTGGCCTGGCGCAGCAAATTTTTAATTATAGGGTGACCAATGGCCTGGATGATCTCATTGATAGCGATATTAGAGCCGGCCGCCACTATGAAGCTTATAAAAAATATGTAGCCGGAGTGGAAAATATTTACCATGATTATTTTGTCCTGCCTGCTTGGTACCTGGCCGGGGTAAACCCGCATGAAGGGCCGGTGAATTTGCCGGATTTGCCGAGCTCACCTGATATGAGCAAAGAGCATCTTATAGATAACGCCGGCATTTTTAATGATGCGGCCACCCGCCGGGCTATTGAAGAAAAAATCACTGATTTTATTAAAAAAACAGGAAATGATTTGGTGGTTTTCACCGATACATCAACCCATAATATCCCCATTAAACAATATGGACGCGATTTTTACTATTTTAATGGCTTTAGTAAAGATGGCTATATTTTCGTGGTGCGTAAAGGCCAAGATGATAGCTCTTATTCTTCGGCGGCAGTGCTGATTGGCCGCCCTGCCGAGCTCTGCCAGGATTGTGATTTTAGCGCCCGCATCGATAGGGAAAACGGCCTTTCCGGCTCTTTGGAGAGCTTTATGGGGCTCACTTCTTTCTTTGCCGAAAACGAGCGCCTGCCCATTGATCAAGATCTTTTGATTTTAGCCTTTATCATCTCCGCTTTTATTAATCTTATTGTTACTATTATTATTATGACGGTCATTAAAAGAAGTATGACGGTGATTGTACCGGCCGATGCCGATAGTTATCTTGCGGCCTTTAATTTAAGAACTCATTGGAGCAAATATCTTTATAAAAGTGTCAGCAAAACGCGGCGCCAAAAGAGCAGCTCCGGCAGCCGATCCAGCAATGGTACGAGTTATTCCAGCAGCGGGCGCAATTATTAAAATTTAGCGGTAGTTACAAGGTAGGCCTTAATCTTCCAGATGATAGATCCGGCGCACGGCGTAAATGGGTTTGCCGGTGCTTTCATAATAAATGCGGGCATTCATTTCGGCCAAAATGCCGAGAGCGATGCTCTGCACCGAGAGGATGGAAAGGAGTACGGCGAGCAGTAAAAGCGGGTTGTTGGTCATATCCCAGCCGTAAACAATTTTGAGCACAATGGAGGCGGCAAGAGTTAAAAAGGCTAAAAAGAGGGTAAAAAAGCCGATGCCGCCAAAGAAGTGGATGGGTTTGGTGGAATAGCCTAAAAGGAATTTCACCAGCATGAGGTCTAAAATAACCCTAAAGGTGCGTGAAAGGCCGTATTTGGTGTGGCCGGTGGTGCGGGCCCGGTGATTTACCGGCACTTCGCTGATTTTTACGCCGTACATGGAGGCCACGGCAGGAATAAAGCGGTGCATCTCGCCATAGAGGCGAATATGCTTTAAGACATCGGCTTTATAAGCCTTTAAACTGCACCCGTAATCGTGGAGGCGCACGCCGGTTTGCATGGAGATGAGCTTATTGGCAATCATGGAAGGCAGGCGGCGGGTGAAAAAGTGATCTTTTCTATGTTTGCGCCAGCCGGAGACCAAATCAAAGCCTTTATCCATTTCGGCGAGGAGTAGCGGAATGCCGCTGGGGTCGTTTTGCAAATCGCCGTCCATGGTGATGATGATTTCGCCTCTGGCGGCATCCATGCCGGCGGCCATGGCGGCAGTTTGGCCGAAATTGCGTCTTAAGCTAATGATGGTGGCGGCAGCGCAGCTTTTGGTGACGGCATGTAAATTTTCTACCGTTTTATCGCGGCTGCCGTCATCGACATAGATAATTTCATATTCTTTGCCCAGTTTATCCAGCTCGGCTACCAGCTCATTATGCAGGGTAACCACGGCTTCTTCCTCATTGTGTAAAGGAATAACTACTGAAATATATGGCGTTTTTTCTTGCTCGGTCATAACTACTCCTCATCCTGAAAACCATATTTTTTCAGGCGATAGCGCATGGATCTAAAAGTTAGGCCCAAAAGCTTGGCGGCGTGAGTTTTGCTGCCGCCGCTCTGCCTTAGAGCCTGTTCTAAAAAGTTTTTTTCGATGCTGTCTATATAATTTTCCAAATTTATGCCGGTAGTGGGCAGAGTTTCCCCCGGCTGGGGCAGAGTTTCTTCATGTTGTTGCATAAATTCCGGCAAATCTATCAAGCGAATCTGGCTACTGTCGCAGAGGGCCAGAGCGCGCTCCATGATATTCTCCAGTTCGCGGATATTGCCGGGATAATTGTAACGAATAAGGGCATTTAGCGCCTCTTCCTGAATGGCCATCGGTGCTTTTAGGCCCATGTCTGCGCCATATTTTAAGAGAAAAGCCCGTGCCAGAGTGGGAATATCCTCTTTGCGCTCTCTTAAAGGCGGCACTTTTATGCTCACCACATTAAGGCGGTAATAAAGATCCTCGCGAAATTCGCCGTTTTCCACCAGAGCTTTTATGTCTCTATTGGTGGCCGAAATAACGCGCACATCTATGGAGCGCTCTTTGGCCTCGCCCACGCGGCGGATGGTTTGCTCTTGCAAGACGCGCAGGAGTTTTACCTGCATGGCAAGAGGCAGCTCGGTTACTTCGTCTAAAAAGATGGTGCCACGGCTCGCGCTTTCAAAGAGGCCGATATGCTCTTTGTCGGCGCCGGTAAAAGAGCCTTTAATATGGCCAAAAAGCTCGCTTTCGATGAGATTATCGGGAATGGCGCCGCAGTTGATAGCGCAAAAAGTCTCTTTTGCTCTGGGGCTTTTTTGGTGAATATAGCGGGCTAAAAGCTCCTTGCCGGTGCCGCTTTCGCCTAAAATAAGCACCGAAGTTTTAGCGCGGGCTACTTTAGCGGCTAGTTCCAAGGTGGCCATGAGAGCTTCGCTTTTGCCGAAAATTTTGCTGCTGCCCGGCCCCTCGAGCAGTTTTTGTTTTAGGGCCAGATTTTCGGTTAAAAGCTCGTATTTTTCCAGCGCTTTTTGGATAACCAGCGATATTTCGTCGATTTTAAAAGGCTTTATTTGATAGTCGTAGGCGCCGGCCTTCATGGCTTCCACGGCATTTTCGGCTGTAGCAAAGGCCGTCATCATAATAACCTGAATATTGGGATTTATGGCGCGTGTTTCTGCTAAAATAGTCATGCCGCTGCCGTCGGGCAGGCGTAAGTCGCTGATTACCAAGGCGAGTTCACTGCTTTTAGCCCGCAAAATGCCAAGAGCCTCTTGCAAGTTGGCCGCCGTTAGTACTTCATGCTGCATATCACTCAGCAAAAAGCTTAAAAGCTCGCGCATCCCCTGTTCGTCATCTACTACTAATATTTTGGCCATAACGCCTCTCACCTCGCCGCTAGTTCTAATACTAGCCGGGGTTTTTGGGAATATTCAATATGAAGGTGGCACCATTCCCCGGGGTGCTTTGTACCTGGATGGTGCCGGAGTGTTCTTCGATAATGCGCCCTACAATGGCGAGCCCCAGGCCGCTGCCCTGGCTTTTAGTGCTGAAAAAGGGCACAAAGAGGTGTTTTAGCTGCTCTTTGGTAATGCCTGCTCCATCATCTTTGACTATTATACTGAGTGTATCGGCTGTTTCGGCCAAATCGATAATTATTTTATGTTCCATGGCGTCATTGCAGGCATCTATGGAATTTTTCAAAAGATTCCAAATAACTTGCCGGAGCTTGGCGCCGTCGGCATTGATGGTTATATGCTGGCTACCCAGTACTGCCAGTTTTATATAGGCCGGTAAATCATTTTGCAAAAGAGCCACTGTTTCTCGGCAGAGCTGGCTGATATCACAGGGACTAAGATTGATTTTTTGCGGGCGGGCATAGGTTAAAAAATCGCTTATCAGGCTGTTTAGGCGGTCGATTTCTCTAACGGCAATATTAATAAGCCCCTGCTCGGCTCCCTCTTTGGGCAGGCGGCGGGCCAAAAGCTCAATACTGCCGCGCACGCTGGCCAGGGGATTTCTTATCTCGTGAGCCATGCCGGCGGCGAGTTCGCCAAGGGAAGCCAGGCGCTCTTTTTGGTGCAACTGCCGCTCCATTTGCTGCACGGTGCTGACATCTTGGAGGGTAATAATATGGCCCAAAGTTTTATCATTTTCCATTAAGGGGCTAAAGCGCACCAAAAGAGCTTCGGCGCCGTCTTCCCGGCCGGTGGTAATTACTTTACCCTCACTATAACCATTTAGCTCTTCACTAAAGATAACTTTCAGCTCCTGGCCGATTTCCAGCTTTTCATCTTCGCACATCAGCTTGGCCAAATTGTTAACAAATACCACCTGATCTTGGCTGTTTAAGGTAATGACGCCAACAGGCAGATTTTGCAAAACGGCCAGGTGAAATTCTTTTAATTTGCTTAAATCATGGCTCACTGCAATGGCTGTGTGGTGGGCTCTATTGGCCTGCTCCGACAAAAAGATGGTGAGCAGAGTAACCATGTAAATGCTAAAAGTGTGCACCAAAGCGGCATTTAAATAAACCATGAGCCCGATAGAGCCGTTATTGCTGGAAATAGGCGGCACCAATATGCCGTTATATTGCAGAATAATTTCCGCCAGATAGATGAGCGCCGCCGCCGTTGCCAGGGTGAGCGAGCCAAAGCGCGCCAAAATAACTGCTCCGTTGATAGCCGTTAAGAGAAAGAAGAAAGAAAAGGCACTTTGTACGCCGCCGGTAAAATATAAAATAGCGGCCGCAAAGAGAAGATCGCCAGCTAACTGGGTAACCACCTGGCCCAAAACCGGAGCTTTAAATTTAAAGATAACGGCATAGATGAGGTTGGCTAAAAAAGAGAGGCCGGCCACAGTGTAAAGTGGCACTAAAGCTAATATTTCGGCCGGTGTACTGGCCCGGGCATGGGCCACAATAGTGCTGATTAAGAGGCCGGAGAGGATAATCGTGCGAAAGCCCACCAGGAGCAAAAGACGGCGGCGGCGCTCTTCCCACATATTTTGCTCGGAGATGATATTTAGCGTATTTTCTTTTAAAACCGGCTGGTTATTTGGCATTTTCCAGAACTTCCTTGCTACTTTTGCGCCTTAGGAGCCAGATTATGCCCCCGACCAGAGTGAGGGCCTCAGCGGCCCAAAAGCCGAGAGCAGCCGAGAGCACAGAGGCTGAGAGGCCGAGCTCTTTGGAGAGCATTAGGGCCTGGACAATCTCCCGGATGCCTTCGCCGGCTACGGTAAAGGGGCTTAGAACCGTAGCCACAATTTGCACTGTAGAGCCTAAAGTAACCACCCAAAACGGTGCCGAAGCTCCAATGGAGAGAGCAGTAAAATAGTACATGGCCGCAGTGGCAAAATGGACCATAAAAGATAAAAACAAGAGGGCCAAAGTAACAGAGTAGCGGCCTTTATAGGCGCTGATAGCGGCGCAGAAGTGCTCTTTTTGCGCTTTAAATCTTTGCGGCAAGGGAATTTTGCCGATGATAAAAGCCATGGGCATGGGGAAGAGAAGTAAGCAGATAGTAGCAATAACAACCAGAGTAGCTAAAGGAACGGTGATCATGGTTATAAGGCGGGTGTGCTCACCGAAAACCGAAGCCCCCAGTGGATAACTAACCAAAAATGTAAGAAAAATTCCCGCCAGGCCCAGTATTTTTTCCAAAACTGTAGCGGTTACCGATTCCGCTACTTTACCGCTACCGCGTGCCGCATCGTAAAGTTTGTAACCGTCGAGCCCCAGAGTTGATGGCAAAAAAGTGCCAATAAAACGGCCAATTAAAAATGTACCCACCAAATAGAGGAAGGGGTAACAAATACCTTCGACTTTTAATAATAGATACCAGCGCGTCATACTGGAGAGTATTCCCAGCATCTTGATGGCGGCAGCCAGCAGTAAAAAGGGCAAAAGAGTTTTTAATTCCAAAGAAGGCAGTTTTTGGCTTATAGCCTGCCAGGTGGTAATAACGCTGCCGCTGCCGTCTTGTACTTTGTGGTTTAAAAGCAGATAAAACGCGGCAATCGTTAAGACGATTTTTATAATAGTTATAAGTGGTTTGGTGTTTATAGAACTTTTTACCATCACTTTCCCGTAAGTTTAATAATGGCTTTGCCCAAAGCAAGAGCTACATCGCTGGGCAAAAGACTATAGGCGGAAAGGTCATTTAAGAGATTATCGGCGGCAAAACCGTGGAGATAAACACCCAGACGGGCGGCATCGTAACTATTTAGGCCATAGGCTAAAAAGGCCCCTATTATGCCGGTGAGCAAATCGCCGCTACCGCCGGTAGCCAGGCCGTTATTGCCGCTCATGTTGATGGACCAGTGCCCTTCCGGAGTGGCTACTATAGTTGGTGCCCCCTTTAAAACAACTGTAAGATCAAACTTTTGCGCTGCTTTTTGCGCTGCTGCCAGCGGGTCTTGCAATATTTGATCCACCCGCAGGCGAATTAGGCGGGACATCTCACCGGGGTGCGGGGTGATAACTGTCCCCGGCCGGCCGATAGGCAGTAGAGTAGGGTAGGCGGCGATAATATTTAAAGCGCCGGCATCGAGAACCATGGGAATATCGTTTTGTTGCAAAACGGTATAAAGGAGGTGCCGTTCATCGCTGCCCTCATTCCAGCCCGGGCCAAAGGCCAGTGCTGCTTTGCGGTCGGCCAGCGCGCCTATGGTATTTAATACCTCAGTGGGATCGCTATAAGGCAAAGTGAGACATTCCGGCGGCAAGGAGCGCTCACCGGCCAGAGTCTCTTTGGTGGCGGCCACGGTGCAAAGGCCTACGCCGCTCCTCAGGGCTCCCATGGCGCATAAAGTGAGAGCTCCGCTTTTGCCCACCGAACCGCCCAAAATAAAGAGATGACCAAAGGTGCCTTTGTTGGCGATAACATCGCGCTTTGGCAAAAGCTTTAAAGCATCTTTACCAGTAAAGGCGGCGCCCTTTATCTCGTCGCACATTAAAAGCGGCTTTGGGATACCGATATCGGCTACCGTTACTTCACCGGCCAAAGAGGCGGCCGGTTGCAGCAAAAGCGCCGGTTTTAAAGCGCTGAAAGTGATGGTTTTTTGCGCTTTGATAACCGGGCCGACAATTTGGCCGCTGTCGCTTAAAAGGCCGGAAGGAATATCTACAGCCACTACCGGGCAGGAAAGCTCATTGCAAATTTTGGCCGCCTCGGCGGCTGCCCCACCAAGCGGACGGTTGGAACCTACGCCGAAGATGGCATCAACTACCAGTTTGGCAGTGAAAAGGCGGGGCAGAAGCCATTTGGCTATTTTGTCAACCTGCGGGATTTCTTCAATAATTACTTCGCTATGGCTAAAGCGCAGCATATCGTAACTTTGCCGAGTTTCGCCTTTTAGAGCACTCACGGTGCCAAAGATAATCACTTGCACGGCAATATTATTATCGGCCAAAGTTCTGGCTACGACAAAGCCATCGCCGCCGTTACCGCCCGGCCCGCAGAGAACGGCCACATAGCCGCCGGCGCTTTTTTCTTCTTGGTGCAAAATGTCCAGAATATGGGCCGCTACGGCTCGTCCTGCTGTTTCCATTAAAACAATGGCCGGAATTTGGCATTCTTTAATGGCTCTTTCGTCTAAAAGGCGCATTTCTTCGGAAAAACAAACCGCAGGCATGGTTACTCCGTTAGGCTAAAAGTCGCTCTATGGCTTTGAGACAGGCAGCTGTTACCTCTTCCACACTTTGGGCGGCATTGATGACGATAGCCCCAGGATCGGCGGCATAGAGCTTTTCATAACGGGAGGCTACATCGGCCAGAAGCGCCTCTTCTTCAAAGCGTTCTTGGGGCGCGCCGCGCTTTTCCCGGCGGGCGGCTGCAAGAGCCACAGGGAGAGAAAAATAGAGTGTTAAATCCGGCTTTTTCGCCCGACTGTTTAGCTCTTTTACCCAGTCCTCACCGCAAAGGGCGCCTTGATAAACCAGCGAAGAGCCATAGTATCTGTCGGTTATGACTATTTTTCCCGCTTTTATGGCTGGCTCTATTTCGGCCGAAAGATGGTGCAAACGGTCGGCGGCAAAGAGCAGGGCTATGGCGGGATCATTTAAAGTAACTAAATGATTTTTATCATCTTTTAAGGATGAAGTCAAAGCACTGCGGATAATTTTACCAATGAAGTTGTCCGAAGGCTCACGCGTTAGATGAACCTCGCGGCCGCTGGCCGTAAGCGCCTTTTTGAGGCGCTCTAGCTGAGTAGTGGTGCCGGCACCGTCAATGCCCTCAAGAGCTACCAAAAGCCCCTTATTTGCGGGAAAATCAGCCGGCGCCATTTAAAGCCCCTTCGTTATTGCTCTCAGCTACTGTTTTTTGTTTCGCCGTGAGGGCTTTTACAACGCGGTAAGTATATTCAAGAGCCGAGGTAATGCAGAAAAAGAGCGAGATATAAGTTAAAACGAGGCCCAAAACATGAAAACTCACAGGCAGCTTAAAGACAAAGAAATCAACAACATAAGTATGATGCACCAAAAGGGCGGCCATACCTGTTAAGGCAAACATGGTTTTTAATTTTCCGCCGCGGCTGGCGGCAATAATCATCCCTTCGCCGGCGGCAACCGTGCGCAGGCCGGTAATAAAGAGCTCACGTATAAGGACGATCAGCACCAGCCACATGGGCACCATGTGCCGGGGAATGAGTGCCACCAGGATGGTGAGGTAAACCAATTTATCGGCGAGAGGGTCCAAAAATTTTCCCATATTGGAAACTACAGCCATTCTTCTGGCCAAAAAGCCATCTAATATATCGGTGACACTAGAGAGGCAAAAAATGGCGCAGGCGAGGATGGCTGTTTGGCGGTTGTAAATGCCCGGGAGCAGCATAATTAAAATAAGCGGCACGGAGAGCATGCGCGAAATAGTAAGAATATTGGGCAGATCAAAGTATTTTCTAAGAGCAAAGCTCACGCCGACAATGAGGAAGAAGTAGCCGGGCAGCAAAAAACAGAGAATATAATTGAATTGCGGATTGATAAAAGACCAAATACCGCCGCCGCCCATGACGATAACGCCCAGAGCCATAAAGAAATAAGTAATAACTTTCCAGAACATCAGCCGCCTCCCAGCGGAACGGTAGAGATTAAATCAGCAGTAATTATTAATTGCTATTGCTACAGGCATGAACGCCGATTGGCGATTTGGGGTCGCTGTCGGTACCGTGGGCCACCAGAGCAAAGTGGTAAGGAAATGGGATACCTTCCTCTTGCTTTGAATCAAGTTTAAATACTAAATAGCACTCTTCATCTTTTTTGAAATCTTTAATGGCATTTTTGATTTGGTAAACAGTAGTCATTGTCGGGGAATCGATAATGCCGGTATCTTTATCCAGTTTGGCATTGCCGGTGCAGCCTTCGAGGGCGATTTTGCAATTGGCGCCGCTGTCCGCGACTTGGGTATCGAAGGTAAAAGTAACAAAGATATCAACGGTATTGGTGGTAATACCTTCACTCGCGTTGATGCCGAATTTTATTTTGTAATAATCTGTGCCCATGGGGCCGCCGAGTTCTTCGCAGTAGCCGCTGTCATCGCAGTTATGAGTCTTATCTTTGGGCAAATATTTATTGCACCGCTTAGTAGAGCCGCTTTTGTTGATTACGCCCAGATTGTCGGCTTTTTCCGGGGTATTGTTGAGTACCTCTTCGCCGCCTATTTTTATAGTGTCATCGCGCACTTCGCAGCCGTTATTCTTTTCGTTAAAGTGGCTATAATGGAGCGGATCGCTGCTGGACATATTAAGCCCCTGATTCAAGTAGCCATCCACATCAAAATAAGGAAATTCACAAGTGGCTTTGCCGCATTTATTCTGGGTGACAATGCCGCTATCGGCTTTGTTACAGGTGGGAATAGCATGTTTGTTGCCACCCTCGGCATCCATGCCCGGCGGGCAGTGGTCGCTGCAGGATGAGCAGTAGTTGCCGGTGCCGTAGAGGTCTTCATCGCGCGAGCCGTCGCAGTCATCGTCAATGCCGTCGCAATAAATTTCTTTTTTAGGCAGAGTGAGTGCTGTAAAGCCGTGGTTGTCCGGCAGTTCGCAGGCCCCGAAAGAGCCGTTGCGGCAGATTTCCTGGCCGTTGGCACATTCCGGCAAGGGATTGGTTAAGTTGTTGATATTTATATCACATGGGCGGCTTAAAGGCAGGCCAGTAATATCTTCGTCGTATTCGCCGTCGCAATCGTTATCTTTGCCGTCGCAAACTTCTTCGCTGGCATCCGGGGCGTCGCAGCCAAACCATTTGCTGCCATCGCAAGTTTCAATGCCGTCACAAGTGCCAATGGTGTTGGTTTTGAAACAAGTGCGCTGATTGCCGTTCTTTTTGGCATCGCAAGCGCAGGAACCGGTAGTGGGTGTGCAGAATTTACCAACTTCTTTGCCGTTTATGGATTGGGCTTTACATTCATAGCCCTTAGCGCAGCTGCCGGTAAAGGAACAATCGCTGAGGCAGAATTTTTGTGAACCGTCGGGCATACAAATATCGCCGGGCAGACAGTCGTCGTTGGTCTCGCAAACGCCGCACATCTTGGAGCTATTGGCTACACAAATACCGCTTGAGGATGGGTTATCGGGGATAGCGTGTTTACAAACAAGGCCGCTTGAACAGTTGTTGCGCTTGCAAGAGGCGGCACATTGTTTTACTTTGTTGATGCGCACACAATAGCCGCTGTCGCACTCTTCGTTTTTGGTACAGGGATCGCCGGCATTGCTGCAGGCTGCCACATTTAAAGTAAGTAGCAGAGCGGCTAATTTTAAACTTGCGTTTTTCATGTACAGAACCTCCAACTATTTAAAGTTATTAGCTATTCTTCTTTCCCGCCTGATAATACACGCCATTTGGGACGTTTGCCAGGTTTTCCGGAGCTCTTCTTGGCAGCGGCATTTTCGCTTGTGCTCTTTGGTGATACTGCCCCGCCGCTTATTACTTTTAGTTTTCTTTTCTTTTCTTCTTTGGGCCGGCCGGCCGGCGCGGCTACCGGAGCGAATTCATCTTTTTGCGCCAGTTTTTGCATGGCTTCCAATTGCCGGAGTAAATTCTCTGGCATATTTTCCGGGTAAAAACTTAATTGCCCGGAAACGGCAGATTGGCATATATATATGGAATTATAAGGTAAAACGCAGCGATAAGATTTGTCGCCAAAGGTCAAAGTGGCCTCGGCGGCCTTATTGGTTAAAGTTAAATCGGCTCTAGCAAAGCGATAACTTAAATTGATGAGCAAGTGTTCATCGCCTTTTAGCTCCGGCGGCACGTCAACTTCCGGCAGAGTGGCGTTTAAGTGAACGGTAACCAGCCCTAAATCAAGCATTTTCTTGAGCTGCGCCGCTACCAGGGAATTGCGCTTTTCCTGCTCACGCGCCGCAGGCCGGCGGCCGGTTTTGGGGGAGGTGGCGCGGCCTTTTGGGCTATCCCCGCGTTTTTCCTCCTGATCTTTCCGCATTGTTACCCCTTCTTTGGCAGTTGTTTACGGCTTAAAAACCGTAAAACAAAGCATATAATATATTTTTATACCAACTTGCTCAAAGATACTATAAAAATATATAAGCCGCTTGCGAAATAAAGCGGAGGAGATTTTTATGTGCGTGTTTTCTAAAAAAATTAGCCTTTTAGCTTTTGGCTTTCTTTTCTTTTTTACTTTTGACCTTGAAGCTGCCGTTTTGAGCCCGGAGCTGGAAAAGGCTTTTGCGGCCGGGCCCTTGCAACGGGTTATTGTCAGCCTTAAAGATGAGTTTTATTCGCCGGTTAAAAGTGAGAAAAAGCTAACTTACAAAGAGCGCGTTGCCCGCAGGAAGCAAATGCGGGCGGCCTATAAAAAAGAAAAAGATGAGCTAAAGGCTGCCATGAAGAGTAAGGGCGAGGAGCTTAAAATTATCCATGAATATTCCATACTCCCCATGATGGCTCTTAATGTGACAAGAGCCCAGGCGCTGCTTTTGCTTGATAATCCGCTGGTGGAGCAAATAGAGGCGGATAAAAAAGCTGCGCCGGCTATCAGTGAGGCGGCTGATTTTGTCGGGGTGGCCGATTATCAGCAATATACCCACGGCGGGGCGGGCACGGCCATTGCCATATTGGATACCCCGGTGCAATATTGGAATAAAGATTACTTTCCGGGATGCTTTGAAAAAGGCAAATTTGTTCCCGATAGCACATCGACTAAATGCCCGATAAAAAAGTGGATTAATGTTGTTGACGGAACTGATGTCGAGGAACTTGCCGCTAAATCGGATCATGGCTCAATTGTGGCGGCAACAGTTAATGCCATAGCTCCGGAAGCTCAAATAATTGCCATTAATGTCTTTCACTGGGATAGTACAGCAGGTAAAACCGGTGCTCCCATGAGTTATAACAGCGATCAGATTGCCGGGTTAAACTATGTTCTCGATAACCTGGAAGCCGGGCACGATTTAGCCGCTTATAATATTATGGCTGTTAATATGTCGCTTTCTGGTAAAAGAACCGATAATCCTTCCACTCCCTGTAATGGGATTGCCACCAAAAAGCCCATTTGGAATCTTTATAATGATGATTATTATGTTGAAGGCCAAATGATTTTTCCCGGAATTGCCACTTTTATCGCTGCCGGCAATGACGGCCTTGCTAACAGCGTCGGCGAGCCGAGTTGCGTTTCGGCGGCTTTTACCGTGGGCGCTCAATTTTATCGCAGCGGTGGTGATACCTACTCGTGCACACTGGAAAATGGTACAAATTATAAACAACATGGCGAGCCGGGCGATATTGCCTGCTTCTCTAACCGTAACGGCCTAGTGGATATTGTGGCGCCGGGTGTAAATATTCTCTATGCTAAGGGCACAGACTCAGAAGGCGCTCATAGCGGCACCTCTTTTGCCTCGCCTTTAGCTGCCGCTTCTTATCTCCTTTATCAAGCGGCTTATCACGAAGAGCGTGGTATTTATGATGATATCATCTGGGCAGAACAGCTCTTTAAAACTATGTCTCAGCCTATATATTCTTTTGGCAGCTATTATTCGCAATTTAATTTAAAAAATGAGCTTACTCCGCATTGGAGTGCCGGTTTTCCTTTGAGCCCCCGCTATGCTGTCGGTATTGATGAAGACACCGCTGAAGAATCGAGAAACCGCATTTATAAAGATAGAACCCTGGTGCGCACCGTAACTATTACCGAGGCCAATGCCGATCAGCTGATGCTATCAAGCAAAGTCGGCGGCATGTATTTGAGTGTCGATTTAGTGGTGCCGCATCTAAAAAATATAACTATTTCCATAACTTCTCCGGATGGAACATTTGTTAGATTTCCTCTGCCGGATACCACTACCGCCAATTTTAACGGCATTATAGGCCGCACAATTTTGCCTGGGGCTCTGCAATCTTTTAACGGTAAAAAGGTTCACGGTACTTGGAATATAGAATTTCATAATAATTCCGATGAAGTAGCCTATTTAATGATGGCCAGCTTGCTCTTTGTGAATGATGGCTGCCAGCCGGCCTGCGATATGTTTAGCTGCGGTGATAACCTCTGCGGCGGTATTTGCGGAGTTAGCAGCTGTGATGATGACGTCTATTGCAACGGCGCTGAACACTGCCGCTACGGCTCCTGTCACAGCGGCAATATTTCCGAAGTTGATCCAAATTGCGAAGACGGCGACGAGCTTCCTTGTACCAGCTACTGCAATGAAGGCCTTAGAAAGTGCGATGTTGCCGGCGGCAAAAAAACACTTAAAGGCTACTGCCTGATTGATAATACTTGTTACAAAGAGGGCGAGCGCAAGCCGGATAACGCCTGTCAGAGCTGCCAGTCAACCATCAGCCAAACCACCTTTATAGTGGATAAATATGCCACCACCTGTGAAAACGGCGACCTTTGCACCATGGATGATTATTGTAATACGGGAGTATGTATGCCCGGCGTAAGCCGTGATTGCGATGATGATAACATTTGTACCGAAGACAGTTGTGACAGCAAACTCGGTTGTGTGCATATAAATTTGGACACCACCTGCGATGATGGCAATGCCTGCACTTTAGGTGAGCGCTGCATAGATGGCAAATGCAGCGGCGGCGACCGCATTTTTTGTGATGATAATAACATTTGTACCAACGATAGCTGCGATCCAGAAAGCGGCAAATGCCTCTTTGTAAATAATGAATTGCCTTGTGATGACGGCAATGCCGAAACAGTGGGTGATAAATGCTATAAAGGCGCCTGTGTGCCGGGCAAGAAAAAGAGCGGCTGCTCCTGCCGGGGCGGCGACGACCCGTCGGCTATATTTGGCGCCTTTACGGTGCTATTTTTGCTGGCTCTATTTATGCGGCGCAAAGGTGAGATTAGCGCAAAGTAACTACCGTTACGCCGTCGCCGCCTTCGGCACTTTCTCCGCTCCTAAAACTGCTAACATAAGGGGATATTTTTAAAGCCGAGCGAATGGCTTCTTTGACGGCGCCGGTGCCGTGGCCGTGGACAATTACCACTTCGTTTAAGCCGTCGTCATAGTGTGAATCGAGAAAATGCTCGCACTCGCTTAAAGCATCGTCCACTCTGAGGCCGCGCAGATCGAGGCGCATACCGGCCCGCTCGGCTCTGGTGATTTTGGGAATACTGAATTTTACATGGTCGTCTTTGGCGCTTTTAGCCTGGCCTTTGGGCGCGGCTTTATAAGGGCGCAGGCGCTTTAGAGCATAATTGGCTCTAAGACTATCTTTTCTTAAAGCGGCTTCCCCCTTTCTTTCATCAATAGATTCGATGATAAAGGGCACTTGGCCCATGTTATTCACCAAAACCTTTTCGCCAACTTTGAAAATATAATTCTCCGGCAGCTCCTCTTCTTCCTTTTGCTGGCCGTTTTGTAAGAGCATGAGATCCATCCTGGCTTTTTGCACGCGGCGCATTTTTTCCTTTGGCGTTCCGGTTTCATCTTGCAGCGCGGCGATAGTGCGCGAGATTTTCTCTTTAACTTCGGCTATTTCTTTTCCCAGTTCGGCGCGCACCAGTTTTTCCAAATGGGCGCGCTCACTCTCCAGCTCCCGGCTCTTTTCGGCGAGGCGCGCCCGCTCGTCCATGAGCTTATCTTTAAGAGCGTTAGTCTCTTTGGTGAGCTCGGAAAGGCGGACATCGCGCTGATTAAGGCGTGAGAGCACCACCTCCAGCTGGCCATGCTCCGGGCCGGCAAGCTCTCTGGCCCGCTCAATTATGCGGCTATCAACGCCCACAGCCGCCGCGACAGCCAAGGGGTTTGAGCTGCCGCTGCCGCCCATAAACAGCTGATAAGTGGGGCGGCCGTTTTCCTGGTCAAACCCCATGGCAATATTGAAAAAGCGCTTATCTTCCTCGGCCACCATTTTTAAGGTGGTGTAGTGGGTGGTAACCAGCACCAGCGCTCCCCGGGCGATAAAGGCCTCAATGATGGCGCGGGCCAGAGCGGCGCCCTGCACCGGCTCGGTATCGGCCAAAAGTTCATCTAGGAGCACCAGAGTTTGGGCATCCGGCCCGGCTAATTGCTCCAAAGCGCTCTTTAAGCTGCTGATATGCGCCGAAAAGGTGGATTGCCCGGTGGCTATATCCTGTTCATCGCCGATACTCACCTGAGCATCAGCAAAAAGGGGCATTTTTGAGCCGTCGGCCACAGTATAGGGCAGGCCGGCGGCCTGGCAGAGCGCAGCCAGGCCAAAACTCTTTAATAACACCGACTTACCGCCGGCATTGGGCCCGGTGACCATGAGAGCCTTTTGCTCTGATGTTAATTTTAAATCATTAGCCACCACTTTTATGCCTTTATCGAGCAAGAGCGGGTGGCGGATGCGCCGCAGATAAATGGGTGTCTCCTTAGGCACAATTTCCATAAAAGAACATTCATATTGGGCAAAATAATTGGCGGCCGCTAAAAGAGCATCCAAAGCGGCCGCCAGAGTTAGCGCCCGGGCAATAGCCGCGCCGTAATGAGCCGCCTCTTGTGAGAGCATGGAGAGGAGGCGCTCTTCTTCTTCTTTTATCTCACCGGCAAGAGCCACCAGTTGATTGCCGTACTGCACCACGGCTTCAGGCTCTATATAGGCCGTTTTCTTGGTGTTTGAGAGATCGTGCAAAATGCCGCCCACTTGGCTTCTCATCTCGCTTTTTACCGGCAAAACATAGCGCCCGGAGCGGATGGTATAAAAGGTGTCACTAAGGAGCCCCTTTTGATTAAGATTATAAACCATCTCATCCAGAGTGTGCTCTACCCCGCGTGAAGCTTCGCGCTGCCGCCCTTTAAGGCGGGCCAAATCCGGGGAAGCACTTTCTTTGATAGTGCCGTCGGCAGCAATAACTGCGCCGATAGCCGCATAGAGCGAGCGCATACTTTTAAGCTCTATGAGGCTCTCTTTTATGGCCGGAAAATTTTCGGGAAGATCATCGCGCCACTCGGCCAGAGCCGTTGATATATAGGCAATTTGGCTAATGGCTCTAAGGCTCTCCACATCCAGCACCGCGCCCCTTTTTAAAAGATCGAGCGCAGTGCTCACATCGCTAAATTCTGCGAGCGGCGGTAAAGCCAAAAGGCGATTCTTTAGCTCAAAAAGTTCGCCGATAATTTGCCGGCGTCGCCCGCGCTCTGCCCCGGAAATAGCCGGATTAAAGCTAAGCACGGCCTCTTTCCCCAGGGCGGAACGGCATTTATGAGCAATATGCTCAAGTAAAAGCGGCCAGGAGAGGGCTTTTAATGTATGAGCCGAAAAAGAAGAATTAATCATTTTAGGAAACCTTTGGAAAATTAGCGGGGAGAGAAGCAGAAGCAGCTATTATTTACCTTTTTTGCTGCGCTCGGCCAGGATAGCGAGAGCATCGGAAAGCCCTTTGTGGATCTTCTCGATATCTTTTTTCTTCCAGCTCTTTTTGTCGCCGCGCACAAAGGTGGTGAGGTCGGCAGTGTTGTCAAAAACGCCAACGGGGATATAGTGATGCTTCATTTCAAAGCGCTTGCCATCGTTAATTAGTTTATCGATGCGGATGGTATTGGGCTTATCGGATTGGCTAATCATATATTCCATATCGTCGCAGCCATACTCTTCGAGCATAACTTCCATCGGCACGGAGTGGTTCAAAATGGAGCCCTGAGCATTGGGCAGGCCGCGTTCGATATTTTTGCGGCGGCTATCTTCCGGAGTCACTTTTACATAGAGAATAGTGGCTTTTTCCAAAAGTTCTTCAGAGAAGAGCTCTAAGGAGTATTGATAGCCACGAGGCGGGCAGAGCGGGAAAGCAGCGCCGTTTTGGCCGCCTCTCGCCAGTTCTATTACAATGGTTTTGCCTTTGCGATCTTGGCTACAGGTCTTGTTTAAAATATCGAGCTCTTTTTTGGCATCGGCTTCACAGGCAGCGCAAACTTCTTTTCTGATGCGGTGCGGGATATTGCCAAGAACCGGCTCCATACCTACTTTAGCCATAGCGGCGTCCATGCGGTCCATCAGGTGGTCTGCCGCCGATTCCGGCTTGTGGGTGATTTTGTTCAAAAGATTGTGATAATCTTCATTTAAGAGCTCAATGAGAACGCCCCAGCAGTAGGGGTTGATGAAGGGGCGGTTGGGGCCTTTATAAAAGATATAATCCTGGCCACGGGCTTTGAGTTCGTCGTCAAAGCGGTGCATCATGTGCACGTAGGGGTAATCATCCAGCTGTAAAGTAGCGCCCATGTGCATATCTTTTTTACATTGCTCGGGCGAAAGGCTGGCCATGTAAGTACGGGTTTCCGATTTGCCGGAAGCGGGCAGAGCCAGAAGCAGGATGGTGTCCAGAATGTCACTCATAAAAAACCTCCATAATGTGATTGGCGTTTTACGCCAGAAATTTGGCCGCTATGCTAGCAAAGGAGAGGCAAAGGTAAAAGCGAAAAATGCATAAGCGGCAAAATATTTTTAATAGCAGCTTATTTGACCGCTGCTAAGAGCCATTTTGGCCCGGCAAAAGATACAAAATGACAAAAAATTAAAAAAACTGATAAAAATGCTTGCTATTTTACAGTTTGTTACTAAAATCGCGCGCGACTTATCGCTTGTAAGTCGAGAATGCGGAAGGAGGTGATTACGGTGACTAAAGTAGTCGTGAAAGACGGAGAGCCTTTTGAAAAGGCCTTAAAGCGCTTTAAAAAGAAAGTGGAAGCTGCCGGTATTCTTAAAGAAGTGCGTAAGCGGGAATTCTATATGAAGCCCTCAGTGCGCAAAAAAGAAAAACAGCGCTCCGCTGAAAAGCGTCGCCGTCGCAGCGCCAGCAGACAGCGCCAGTAGTCATCTCCAGCTATGCTGGAAAAAGAAGCGGCAGGGATTCTTCGGAATCCCTGCCATTTAATTTTAACCTTTAACCCTAACTGTTCGACTAATTTTGAGGAAGCTAACAACATGGTGGAAACCAAAACAGCTACTAACGAAGAATCTTTTGCTGCCCTTTTTGAAGAGAGCCTGGCCAAAAACCCCGTTAAAGAAGGTGAGATTACCCAGGGTACAGTAATCCAAATCACTAAAGACCACGTCCTTGTTGACATTGGTTTTAAGAGCGAGGGTACCATCCCGGCCAGTGAATTTAGAAATGCCGCCGGTGAAATGACCATTAAAGTCGGTGACAAAGTGGATGTCTATGTGGACAGCCGCGAAAACGACGATGGTCTTATTGTCCTCTCTAAAGAGAAGGCCGACAAACTGAAAGTTTGGGATGAGATTTGCAAAGCCTGCGAAAAAGAAGAGCTGGTTGAAGGTACCGTTGTAGCTAAAGTAAAAGGCGGCCTTTCTGTAGATATCGGCGTCAAAGCTTTCCTCCCCGGCAGCCAAGTGGATTTGCGCCCGGTGCGCAATCTCGAAAAACTGGTCGGACAGAAATTCAAATGCAAAGTTATTAAGTTCAATAAAAAGCGCGGCAATATCGTTCTTTCCCGCCGTGTTCTTTTGGAAAAAGAGCGTGAAGAACTTAAGAAGAAAACTTTGGAAAATCTGCAAGAGGGCGAGATCCTCGATGGTATCGTTAAAAATATCACCGAGTACGGTGCCTTCATTGATCTCGGCGGTATTGATGGTCTCCTCCATATCACAGATATGAGCTGGGGCCGCATCAATCACCCGAGCGAGCTCTTCTCCGTTGGCGATGAGATCAAAGTGAAAGTTTTGAAATGGGATCCGGCTACCGAGCGAGTGAGCCTTGGTTATAAACAAATCACCGAAGATCCTTGGAAGACAGTGAGCGAGCGTTATACCGTTGGTTCTACCTGTAAAGGTAAAGTGGTAAGCATTGCCGATTACGGCGTCTTTGTTGAGCTGGAACCCGGTGTTGAAGGCCTCGTGCACGTTACTGAGATGAGCTGGACCAAGCGGGTTAAACATCCCGGCAAAATGGTTGATGTCGGTGACGAAATTGAGGCCGTGGTGCTGGATATCGACCTGCCCAACAAGCGCATCTCTCTCGGCATGAAGCAAATCGAGCCCAACCCCTGGAGCGTTTTGCAAGAGCGTTATCCGGTGGGTGCTGTTATTAAAGGCAAAGTGCGCAATATTACCGATTTCGGTATCTTCATCGGCGTGGAAGAGGGTATTGACGGCCTCGTGCACGTTTCCGACCTCTCCTGGACCCACCGTGTGAAACACCCCAGCGATCTTTACAGCAAGGGCGATGAAGTGGAAGCCGTTGTGCTCAATATCGACCCGGAAAAAGAGCGCTTCTCTCTCGGTATCAAACAGCTCACCGATGATCCTTGGGATACTTTGGCCGACCGCTATCCGCGCGGCACCAGAGTCAAAGGCACCGTGAAGAAAGTTACCCAGTACGGCGCTTTTGTGGAAATCGAGCCGGGAATTGAAGGCCTCTGCCACATCTCCGAATTTAGCGAAGAGCACGTGGAGAACCCCAGCGATATGGTGAAAGTGGGCGACCAAGTGGAAGTGCTGGTTCGCGATCTCGACCCGGCCGACCGCCGCATTTCTCTCTCTTTGAAAGCTGCTGCCAAAGATGGCGATGATTATGTATCTTATATGCAGGAATCACCCCGCGGTATGCAGCTCGGCAGCATTATCGGCGATAAATTGGGTGCCAATAAAGAATAATCTAGCTTTTATTAAAAGCTAAAAGCGGTTAAAAGAGCTGGGGTGGCCTAGGCTGCCTCAGCTCTTTTTTTATCTGTAGCAGATGGGTGCTTTATGGCAGAGATACTGGATGGTAAAGCGCTGGCCCAAAAAGTCAGGCAGGAGATTAAAGAGATAATAGCGGCGGATCCGCTATTAAGTGCACGGCCGCCATGTCTAGCTCTTCTGTTGGTGGGCGATAATGAGGCTTCGACCCATTATGTGGCTTTAAAGGCCAAAATGGCCGCCAAAGTGGGCATTAATACTCGAGAATTTGCCCTGCCGGCCGCAGTGAGCGAGAGTGCGCTTGTCGCTACCATAGAAGAGCTTAACAACGATCCGGCGGTTGATGCTATTTTGCTGCAACTCCCTCTGCCGGCCCACATAAATACACCTAAAATGCTGATGGCTATTAGCCCTAAAAAAGATGTGGACGGCTTTCACCCATATAATGTTGGCCTTTTGCACATGGGGCTTTCCGGCATTCAGCCCTGTACGCCGCGCGGTATTATGGCTTTGCTCGCTGAGTATAAAATTAATGTGTCCGGCAAAAGAGCGCTTGTTATCGGGCGCTCCAATATTGTGGGCACGCCTATGGCCGCTCTTTTAAAAAGAGCCGACGCCACGGTTACTTTGGCCCACAGCAAAAGCCAAAATTTGCGAGAGCTTATCGCTGAGGCCGATATTGTGGTCTCCGCCGCCGGTAAGGCCGGCTTAGTGCATGGCTCAATGTTAAAAAGTGGAGCTATTGTCATTGATGTTGGGCAAAATTATGGCTCCGATGGCACTTTATGCGGTGATGTAGATTTTATAAGTGCCGAAAAAAAGGCCGCTTATATTACCCCTGTTCCTGGTGGTGTTGGGCCGTTAACTATTGCGTTTTTACTAAAAAACGCTTTGGAACTAAGGCTTGGTAATGACCAAGAAAAATAATAATAATTTAAAGATAATAGCGCTGCTTTTACTGGCGGCTCTCCTGCTTGTTACCGTGTTCTTGTTTTTGCTCTCGGGCCTCTCTAAGCCGGAGGAGGCAGGCGCTATTATTGCAGAAGCCCAGCCGGAAGAGCGCCGGGAGGGCAATTTGCCGGTGGCTCGTTACCGCCCGGAAGGCGCTGCCGAAAATGAAGAGCAGGTAAAAGAAGAGCGAGAAGTTATCTCCTCGCTTTCCGGCAAGGTTATTTCTCTGGCCGATGGTCATCCGATTACCGGGGCCAAACTGCTTTTTAGTCAGGAAAGCGGTCGGCTTTTGAATACAACTTCCAAAAGCGATGGCTCCTTTTATTTTCTTATTTACGAAGAGGGAATTTATGAGCTTAAAAGTGTAACGGCGCCGGGCTTTATGCCCCTAAAAGGCAAGGGGGCTTCCGGAGAGCGCTTTAATGCTACTACCGGCCTGGATGTTGGCGATGTAATTATTACATTGCAACCTCAAGACGAAGTAACCGGCCAAGTTATTGATGAAAATCGTCAGGGAGTAGAAGGTGCGGAAGTATGGTATATGCCCTACAAAAATCCCCAAAGCGCTTTTTCCGTAAAAACTATTAGTGATGGCTATTTTACTATTTCTGTTCCCGACCATAGTGTCTTGGAAGCGCATTATAAAGGCTATAAACCCGGGCGCAGTTTTTATCGCCGCGAAATGCAGCAAGGTGAACTGCTCATTATTATGCTTGGGGCCAATTTAAACGGAGAAGATGTGGAATCGATCGGCGGCCGGGTACTTTTGCCTGATGGCGAGCCGGCCGGCGGGGCTATGGTTATGGCTTATCTGAATAAAGCCAGGGACGATAGTGCCAAAGCGCCAGCCAGGAGTTTGCCGGATACTGTTTATAGCGATGATGATGGTTATTTTGAAATACCCAACCTACTGGCGGGCAATTACTATCTTTCGGCACGCCTCGATGGCTATCAACCGGCAAGATTACCGCAAGTGGAGAGCGGCACCGGCGATGCTGTTTTAAATCTTACCAGCGGCCTTACTATTCGCGGGCAGGTATTAGACCAGGCTACCGGGGCACCGGTGCAGTCTTATACCGTTATTTTGACTAATCTCGGTGGTAGTAAGTATGCTCCAAGTCGCAGTGAGCCGGTATTTAGCGCTGATGGCCGCTATGAAATAAAAGGCCTTAGTAAACATAGCTTTACCATTGCCATAGCCGCCGCCGGTTACGCCGCTTCCGATACACGCACCATTGTACCTTTTGGCGAGGAGCCTATGGAAGAGAATTTTGAACTGGTGGGCGGTGGGCGCGTTTTTGGCAAAGTGACCGACGAAGAGAGCGGCTCGCCCATCGGTGGAGCGGTTTTGCGCAGCGAAGGGCTCAGAATGAGCAGCAATAGCGCCGGTAGCTATCATGGGCAAACTTTAAGCGACAATAACGGCAATTTTGAGTTTTACGGCTTGCCTATCGGCACGCGTTCGCTGGCTGTTTCCGCGCCAGGTTATAATCCGCGCCTTATTTCCGGCCTTGAAATCTCTCCAGGCGGCAGCATCGGCCCTTTGGATGTAACTCTTACGCCTATTGGTGAAGGTGAGCAGGCCTCACTTGATATTACCGGCATCGGCGCAGTTTTGGGCCGCGCCAGAGGTGGCGGTATTGCCGTGGTGCGCATTGTTCCCGGCGGCGGAGCAGCCGAAGTGGGCCTTAAAAAAGGGGACCGCATTTTGGCTGTAAACGGCCTTTCTGTCGAAGGGCGCAACTTTAACGATGTAGTGGAAGAGGTGCGCGGGCCGGAAGGCTCAGTGGTAACGCTTTTAGTGCAAAAGGGCGGCGCCGCCGAGGATAGCGACCCAGTGACATTAGTAGTGCCCCGCCGCCGGGTGAAAGCCTAGAATTTCATTTTTTAACTCCCTCACAGTGTGATAAAAACGTAAACCCAGCCTTAGCCTATCTGTGTATGAGCCCATGCACTTTCCTCTTGGCCGTCACGTTTTGTGTATGCTAAAATACAGGCCGTGTTTGGAGGGCTCAATGGCTTCACGCAAGAAACTTAGCAATATTAGTAAATTACCGCCGCTTATTCCCTCACCCCGCCGCTACGCGGCACCCCTCTCCATTTTTACAAATGGAGAGGGGGATTTGTTGTAATTATCAATAGTTGTGGGGGTGAGGGCAAAAAGAGGAGGGTCTTATGCAGGCGCAAAAGGTACTTTCCAAAGTAAGTAAGAGCGAGATTATGTGGCTGGCCCAGTTTAGAGCAGAGGTAGCTGAGCGCGATAGAAGGTCTGATATAGCAGCAGCTACCAGTAAAGCTATAAAAAAAGGTATGGAAAAAGGTATGGAAAAAGGCAAGCTGGAAACTGCGTATAATATGCTCAAAGACGGCCTCTCCTTTGAAATTATAGCCAAATACACCGGCCTCTCCCTTGCTCAATTAAAAGCCATCACAGTGTGATAAAAACGTAAACCCAGCCTTAGCCTATCTGTGTATGAGCCTATGCACTTTCCTCTTGGCCGCGGGGGCAAGATGTGCGATACTTGGGAGCCGGAGGTTTGGGTTATGATACTTAGACGCCATCTTTCTAAAACCACCAACCAACGCGGTCAGGCCCTTACTGAGTCGGTTATTATTCTGCCGATTATGGTTTTTATGCTCTTTGGTATGTGGCAGCTCATGCTACTCCAGCATGCCCGGGTTATGGTGGAATATGCTGCCCATAATGCTTGCAGAGCCGGGATTGTGAATAATGGAGATCCGTACCCAATGAAGCAAGCTGCTTTAATATCAGTTTTGCCTCTCTTTGGCAGAACTGATAATCCTCGTGATTTGGGTGCAGTATATGCCCAAATGGAAGTTCTTATTACCGCTTGCGGCGCTGCTGATGCCGGTGTTGATAGGTTGGCTGGTATAATTAGAGAAAATTTTGGTATCAATATAGCTCATTTTGTACCCAGTACTTGTTTCGTCGATGTAGAAATACAAACACCAACTGATGAGATGTTTTTATTGGAGAGTAAAGACGCAGAAGAGATGGATTTTGATAATGTTCAAGATCCGAGTCATATGGTTCGCAATTTGCTCTCAGCCGAAGTAAGAGTGCTTTTCCCCTTAAAAATTCCAATTTTAAACCAAGTTATATATGAACTCTACATGGTTAACGCTATGATGGAAAGAAATCTTAGTTTTAGTAGGGAAGATGGTAAGGCACTGAATCAACTTAGTACCCAAATTGCCCAAAGAACGCTGGCCATAGAAGATGGTGGAGCGCCGAAAGAACTTACTGATATAGCTAAAGAAATCAGGTTGCCACTATGGAAAGTAAAAAGGCGAGCTGAAGTAATGATGCTAAACTGTCTGGCATACGGGAGAGATAGCAATGTTGCTGGGTGTAATTTGCCAGGCGGAGCTTTTTTGGTGCCTATTACGGCTACTTGCGGTATGCAGATGCAATCCAATTTTTATAAGGATTTTGTGAATTATGGTGCTTTTGATACCGGAGCGGTAAGGGGATTATTATGAATAGCGTAAAAGAGCGTAAATTGGTTATTCATAATGGCGGGCAAGCGGCGGTTTTAGGCGTTATTGCCATGCTTATACTTTCTCTTGGGTTATACACCACTTATAATATCGGGCGAACAGTAAGCGAAAAGATATATCTGCAAAATGTAGCCGATGCCACAGCTTATTCTATGGCTGCGGTAGAAGCCAGAACTTTTAACTTTATCGCTTTTGCCAACAGATGCCAAGTAGCACACTATGCATTTTTGGTGTCGTATCAGTCACTTTCTCCAATATTACAATCATATGTTCTAAAATATGCTCTTTATGCATATGCTCTTGATTTATTGTGGACAGTATTAGATCATGGGGCTTTGTTAAGATTTGCTGTCATGATATATATTGGTCCACTTCTAAGAGCCATAGGAAGAGCTTGTAATGCACTAAAAAAAGTTGTTAAGCCACTAGCACAAGTATGTGAAAGAGTAGCAAGTGTCTTTCGACAGTTATCGAAAGTATTAGGTGCATTATCTTCTGTAATATACCCAATTGTTATAATGATGAATTGGATATACTGGGCTGCTAGTTGGGCCATGTCAATAGGAGCTTTTAGTATTCTTGCCGATGATGGATATGAGGCTGTAACAAGAAGAAATGATCCAACAATTAAAAAACATCCTGTGCTTGGTCGTGTGATGGGCTATTTAAGCGCTTTTCGCTTTAATAATGTTTTTGATCCTGTTGGCGGAGCACCGCTTCCATTCACTTTGGATGGATTTGACGCTCATTTTGCTGCACCTAAGCTGCTACCAACTAAAAATGCTCAAACCAAAGATGATAAATCCATCAAAGCAGCTCAAGTAATAATGACAGAGATAGTTAATGCAACTAGACAAGATAATCAAGCTATTGATCGTGGTTTTCTGAGTGGAGAAACTGCAGCAGTGCGTAGATTAAAAAACATTAAAAATGAGGCCCAAAGCATAGCTTCTGATGCCGAGGGTGGCGGTGATGATGCTGCCGATGTATTATCAGGTATAACAGACACCTTGTCATTTCTAAATCAATTAAGTTTAAAACATGGGCAGACAAAACTTGTTTCGCAAAGAAAAGAGCTTTCCAGCAAAGGAGATATACAGGAAGCATTAATAGATGTAAAAAAGACAGAAACAGATAAAAGCAAGTTTAATCGTGGAACGGCGTTATCTGCTGTTGATTATTTCGGCAGTGGTTCTGGCTGGGCTGGGCGAATATTAAATATTGGTACATATGCTACTGTGGATAAAACATATAATTGTTTTTTTGATGGTCCATTAAACAAAAAAAATCCTCTGGGTAAGAGTCAATTGCTTTTTGCAAAATGGTTTAATCTTTTTGGTGAAATCGAGGCAGGTATACGCACAGTTAACTTATTAGATGGTGGCTATATTAAGTGTGCAGATACTAAAGATAAAAGTGGAGATGAAAAAGGCAAAGATTATGGCGCATACCCTTGGCGTGGCATACAGCCTTATATGAAGTTTCTTCCTAAATCTAATGATGCGGAATTTAATCAGCCTGATACATGGGTGTGGTTACACCGCGATTTTGATGATATCTCACTGGGTGAAAACGATTTAAACTTTACTTTTAGGGCCGCCGGCGGCTCTGCCACTTTTAATGGCATGCATGATGCCGGTATTCCCGGTATCAATGTTATTTCCAGGGGGCAAGCTTATTATCATCGGCCCGGTGCTTGGAAAGAACACCCCAATTTCTTTAACCCCTATTGGCGGGCTCGTTTGGCGCCAATTGGTGATAAATTAGACAAATGGCTTAACAAATTGCCTTTTGAGGTTAATGGCACCATTTCAAAATTTCTTACAGATGGGATTATTACCCACTAAAGAGGTGCTGCAATGGGGAGAAATATTCCACGAAAAGTTGCTGGTAGCGCTCTTACAGAATTTGTTCTCATAGTGCCAATGTTTATTATGGTTTTTTATTATACACTTTTTTTAAATGATATAACGGTTAATAAAATAAAATCACTTGATATTACCAGGTATGTTGCTTTTGCCATGGCTGACACTCAAGGATCAAATTACCATGATAAGATTGCTACTGGAATACTTAGTACTTTTGGTTATGGTTCGAGTTTTGATTTGGCGAAGGATGTTGTTAATGAAAACACCAAGCTTATTTGGGGAGATCTTAATCCTACAAATTGGTCAAGTTCCATTATAGGTTTGTTCGCTTCAGGTACCTCTGATGTAAGAATGAGTATTGACTCCATCGAAAAGCTGAATTCACCTAAACTATATGATGGAGGTGCCTCTTATATTAACGATTATGCGCATTCAGATCTTTCACTTCTACAAAATGTCCTTTCAAAAATACAGAATGAATATGATAAAGTTCTTGAACGAGCTGGTTTTAATACTGACGGCATGGCTAAAGTAACAGTGTCTGTTTTTGTAAAAAACAAAATGATTCCTACATCATATCGTGATAGAAATGGAAGAACTTTACTTGACAATACTGGTATTTCTACCGAATTGAAAATTACACATAATTTGATTATGTATACTGATAGTTGGAAGTTGGAAGATGGTCGTAATATACACATGAGTGATGCTGACGTGTATGATAACATAGAAACTAGCGGAGTTTTTGAGCGATTATGGGCTGGAGTTGCCGGAAGTCCTTATCATCAGCAAGTTGCCAGAATGTGGATGGGAACTTATAGCCCAAAGAATTTATCTCAAGATATTGTTCATCAATTTAGCGGATCAGATAGTTCTGGAGGGGAGGTTTTAGAGGCTATTGTTGGTAAAGCAGTCCAATGGGCATTAGGATTTATTCCGGCACGACCATTTGATGTTAAAGTTGTTTCGCATGCATATAAGGAATCACTCAAAGATGGTATGATTAATGCCTTTAGATATGCTGATAATGCCTATTCTGATCACTCTGTAGAAGAGTTTCATACCGCGCCCATGGTTGAAGATCCCAATGATGAAACAGGTTCTGAGTATTACAAAACGTGGAATAAACGTGGTCCTTATTTTATGGGGTGTAAAGACCACGGCGTCAGACATTGCAAGCCCCAAGATACTGAATAGGAGGCACTAGTGAAAAAAACGGCTAAAATACTGCTTGCTTCTCTGGTTTGCTTCCTGGCTTTGGGGAGCGGCCTGTTTAATTGGAATAAAAAAACGGCCACTGCCGATTTGCCAAGTGACGCTATGCCAGAATGGTTAAAAGCTTTTCCTCGCTATCCGACTCCTTTGGAAGGCGCGCCAATGTCCATGGGCGATGACATGATGGTAAATGGCCTGCCGATGAAAATGGCTTATATGCGCACTGAAGATTCCATGCGCCGGGCAGTGGATTTTTATGCCGCAGTGTGGACCGATTGGGGCTATGACCCCAATGTTACCGAATTTCCCGATCACACTACTATTACTGTTATGGATAATGACGGGGCCAGCGATCTCACATTTTTAACGGCTAATATTTCCGATGAAGGTGATGTACGCACTATTATGTTGACCATGCAAAACCTGCCGATAAGCGGAAAAATGCCAAGTAATACGCAGAATTATATTTTTGAGCCGCCGGTGCCGGCCGGGGCGATGGTTCTTCATAATACAGAATCTTTGGTTGGCAACTTGGCTTCGGCTTCCAAGGTTTATTCCGTGCCCCTTTCCATGGCTGATGCTCAAAGTTACTATCACCAGGTTCTGCCTTCTTTAGGTTTTAAACTCTCTAATCAAGCCACTCAGGATGAACTTGATATTCTCTATTTTGTGGCCGGTAAATTGACTATCAGTGTGGCTTTTGCCGAAGCCTCGGCTGCGCCGCCGGTAACTGTGGTAACCATCAATTATTTGGAGGAACCATGAGATTTTTTGAGAAAATAATAGCTCTTATCAAAGACAATAAAGCCCAGGCTGCCACCGAATACATTGTGGTCACCGGTGGGTTACTGGGTATGTTCATTGTTATAAACGGCCCAATTCCCATCATCCCCATGACTATTAGGGCATTTCAAATCTATATAGACGGTATGCACGTGGTGATTACTCTGCCCATACCATGATTAACATTGTAACACCCTAGCTAGAGAAAGGTTTAAAAAGAGATGTTTAAAGGAAAGTTACCGCTGCTTATTGCCGTTGTTGCCGCTATCTTGGCCGCTATTTTGGCTTATACCGGCTTGCAAAGCCAAGAAGCTAAAGTTTCCAGCGAGTGGGCAGTGAACCGCCGCGTGGTGGCCTTAAAAGATATCCCCGAAGGCACGCCGCTCAGCAAAGAAAATCTGACCGAAGCGGAAATTCCGGTGAAATTCTTCAAAAGCGCCATTAAACCGGCCGAGATGAATCAAGCCCGCATTTGGGGCCAAAAAGTGGCCGTGCCCCTTTCCAAGGGCGACCCGCTACTCTGGTCGCATATTGCCACAACCACCGCCGAAACCCGCCTCTCCGATACCGTGCAAAAGGCCGACGGCCGCGCTCTTACCATCAAAGTGAGCGGCGAAGCGGCTCTCGGGAGCTGGCTCCGCCCGGCCGACCATGTAGATATCATCGGCATTTTCCGCGATCCCGATAGCGGCGGCGATATGGCGGTGACCCTTTTGCAAAATGTCATTATTTTGGCAACCGGCGATATATCGGGCCAGACCAATACGCGCATTTTGGCCCCAAATGCCCGTAAATACGACAATATTACTGTTCACGTTATGCCGGAAGCGGCTGAGATGCTTATTTTGGCCCAACAGGTTGGCAGCCTCTATTTGACTTTGCGTAACCGCGAAGATACCACCTCCGAAACCCGTGATGAAAAGACTACTATTAAGACTATTCTCACCGGTCGCCGCGAAAAACTCATTCAAGAGCAAATCAAGCAGGTTAAAAAGCAAAGCACCGGCATAGAAATCATCAACGGGGGCAAGTAAAGCTCTTATAGGAGGAGAGCAAAATGATTGCTAGTCAATTACTTACCACCATTTTGGCCGCTATTTCCATGTTCTTTCTGGCCATGGTGATTTATGGTGTTCTGGCGAACGGTTTTACCAAATACCAAGAACATTATATGACCAAAAATGTGGCCGATATGTCCGATATGTTCTTCTTTATCGACCCGCAGCAAATGCTGGTTTTAACCCTGGCTCTTTGTGGCGCTTTTTTTGTTATCGGCTTTTTGATGTCGGGAATCGTTATCGGCCTTATAATGGGGCTTATCGGCCTGGCTGCGCCTTCGTTTTTGGTGAAATATTATAAACGTAAACGCATTAAAGATTTTGAACGTCAATTGGTTGATGCCCTGGGCGCCATGAGTAATGCTTTTAGAGCCGGTCTTACCTTTCGCCAGGCTTTGGAAGAGATTGCTAAAACTGCCGATGCCCCGCTTTCGCAGGAATTTTCTCTCACCGTGCGCGAGGTGCGTATGGGTATGGCCATTGAAGAAGCCCTGGAAAATATGGCCAAAAGAGTAAAGAGCGAAGATTTGGACCTGGTGGTTACATCTGTGGTTATTGCCAAAAATCTGGGTGGTAATATGGCGGAAATGTTTGAAACTATTGCCGCTACCATCCGCGAGCGCTTTCGTATTCAAGGTAAAATCGAATCCCTTACCGCCCAAGGTAAATTGCAAGGTATTGTTATCGGCCTCATGCCCATTTTAGTTTGGGTGGGTTTTGATTATGTGCGCCCGGATATGACGCGCCCGATGATGAATCACTGGTTTGGTTATGTGATTGTGGGCCTGGTGGTGGTTATGGAAATTATGGGCGCCTGGCTCATCAAAAAAATCGTTACCATTGAGGTGTAAAAAATATGTCTAACGTTATCGTGGCTGCCATTGTTCTGCTAGTCTCTGTCGCCCTTTTTATTATTACCGGCTATCTTAGCTCTTTTGTGGAGACCAGAATATCGGAAAGTGCTGCAAGAGCCGCTGCCGAAGCGGCCGATCGCCCCAAAGAGCGTCCGCCTATTCTTGATACTATCGGCCGGCCTTTCAAAGGTAAAGTGCCGCCGGCTATCAGCAAGAAGGCTGAGCAGCTCATTATTTATGCCGGTCATCCTTATGATTTGCGCCCCGAGGATATTTGCGGGCTTATGGTGGTGGGTTTTATCGCCGGTTTGTGGTTTGGAATTATGGTGGCAAATCTTATGAAATTCACCTTCTTAATAGCCATTCCCGTGGGCCTGCTGGGAGCCGGTTTCCCCTGGCTCTGGCTAAGAGATTTGGTAAAAAAACGCCATTTGCGGATTGTGCGCGATTTGCCTTTTAATATTGATTTGCTCACTCTGGCTGTGGAAGCCGGCCTTGATTTCGCGGCCGGTGTGGCCAAAATGGTGGAAAAAGGCAAACCGGGCCCGGTGCGCGACGAATTTAAAATTATGCTCTCGCAAATGCGCATGGGTAAAAGCCGCGCCGAAGCTATGCATGATATGGCAGTGCGCGTAGGCCTCCCCTCTTTTAACTCTTTTCTCTCTGTTTTAATTCAGGCTGACCGTCTTGGTACCGGTCTAGGCAAAGTTTTGCGTATTCAGGCTGACCAAATGCGTATGGAGCGTTCACAAAGAGCCGAAAAAACAGCAGCGCAGGCGCCGGTAAAAATGCTTATGCCACTTGTGGGCTTTATTTTTCCCACCATTTGGTTTATCTTGGCCGGGCCCTTGGTCTTTACCATGTTTTTTAGCAAGTAGAGAAGCGGGGCAGGAAGCAGAGCACTAATAGTATAGAGGTACGGTAACTGATGAGTTTTACTCTGATTATGAATGACGGCCAAAATGCCGGCAAGTCTCTTTCTTATGATAAAGGTGAAGTGCGCATCGGGCGTCTTAGAGAGAATGATCTGGTCCTATATAGTACCGGTGTTTCCCGCCATCATTGTACTATCTTCCAAAGGGGAGGGAAGTATCAAATCGAAGATGCCGGCAGTTCCAACGGCACCATAGTAAACGGCAAACGAATTGAAGGACCGGCCTCCTTAAATGATGGGGATGCCATTATTGTTGGGCCGGTTTCTTTTGTTTTTAAATTAGATAGCAGCGGCCAGATGGCTAGCCATCACGAGGCGCTTGAGCACCAAAACAGCGCCGGAGTGAGCGAGGCCAAGACGCAGGCAGTGGACGGTGCTGCCGTGCGCCGGATGCTGCGCCAGTCAGCGCCAGGTGGCAGTGCCGATGGATCCGCTCCGGCGGCGGCTCAGGGGAGTGCCGAACAGCCGCGCCGCCGCCGGGTTACCGGCCAGCGCCATGCTGCTGCTAATGGGGAAAGCGCAGCACCGGCTGCCGAGGCAGCACCTGCCGGCCCGGTGAGTATGGCCGAAGAAGGCAGTGCCAGCAGTGCCAAGCGCGTTACCGGTGACCCGGCACGCCGAGCCCGTTTGGCTGAAGCCAAGAAAAAAGCCGAAGAAGCCAAATTAAGCGAGCAAAACCCGGAGCCGATTAAAGAGATAACCGCTAAAGTAAAGCCGCGTAAACCCTTTGGCGTTTGGTGGAAAGAACAGCCGAAGAATAAAAAAATTATCATGGCTTCCGGGGCCGGCATCGGCCTTTTGGTTATAGTTTTGTTAATTTTAAAAACACTTTCCGGCAGCACCATTGTGCAGACCGATTACAGTGATAAAGTATTCCCCTTGAATGCTACCAACAGCCGCAAAATATATGGTCTTGGCAATATTAAGCCGGAAAGAGGTTATTATTGCGCCGATAAAGTGAGTTTTAGCTTTGATTATGCCGGCGGTATGGCGGTCTTGCGCTATTCGGTATCTTCTATTGAAGCGCCCAACGAGCTGGCTATATATGTAAATAACAAATTAGCCGGTTATGCCCCGATTGCTCCTTCCCGCTGGATGCCGGATGTGCGGATGCGCCTGCCGGCTTCTATGCTCAATCCTCATGCCAAAAATGTTATTACCTTTGATTCCACGCGTAATCCGCCGGAAAAAGATAAGTGGGGTATAAGGCAAATTACCATTACCGAAAAACCGCTTCCCGATGCCGATCCCGATAGAGCTATGCAGCTTTTCTCCTTGGCCCAGGAAGCATATAAATCTTATTTGGTTGACCCGGCCAATCTCTCTGTTTCTATCGGTCATTATGGTGATGCACTCATGTTTTTGGAGCGCCTCGATCCCAAGCCGCCGCTTTATGGGCAAATAGAGGTGGCAATGAAAGAGGCCGAAGCTGCCTTGCAGGATATTTATGATACCAAAATGTTCCAAGCTTTTAAGGCTCAGAAAAACCGCAATTTTGAAGAAGCGCGGGAAATACTCAATGATTTGATGCGTTACCTGCCCAATACCGAAGACGAGCGCCGCCAGGAAATTCAAAACAGGCTAAAATATTTGGGTCAGGATAGGTGATTTCACCTTCCTGTTTGCAATCAAAGAATAGGTGCATTATGCTGAATAAGGTGCCTTTTTCAGAGCGGAGTGCCCTATGAGAAATATTTTGCTCCTATTTATTATGCTGACCTTTAGCCATGTGAATTTTTCGGCTGCTGCGCCTATTTATCGCACGCTCATTTTGCCCTATGAAGAGACTTTTTTGGAGAATAGCCATGAGCTAATCGATAAATATGCCGAACTTATATCTTCTTTTTACGGCCTCTCCCCGGCTTATGCCGCCCTGGTGCTGGCCCATTCCCGCGGAGTTTTAGCGGAAAAACAGCTGGAAGAGCTTTTTCCCGGGCAAAAGCTCAATAGCTTTATTTTGGCTGAATATAACCGCTATTTGGCAGAAAAATTGCCAACTATGCGCACCGATACGGCAGCCGGTGAATTTTTAACGGAGCTCAAAAAGCGGGGTGGCCGGGTTTTTGTTTATAGTACCACCAATCCGAAACTGGCCGCCGAAGATATTGAACGGCGTAAATTGCCTTTACAATTTATAGCTCCCCCGGCTGAGCCGCTGGAGGATTATCCGCAACTGGAGAGAGTGCTCTCGCGCTATTCTTTGCCGGCAGCAACCGTTCTGGTACTGGGCGGAAGCCAGCAGGAATGCAACCGCGCCGGCCTTTCCGGGCTCGATTTTGCTCTTTACCATGAAATGGTTGAAGGGCGCGTTGATGGAGCCAGCCCCTGTAGAATTTTATATAAAGTGGAAAAATTGCGCGACCTCAAAGCTCTGACAGTAAAACCGGCAGCTAGCGGGGCAAAAACAAATGGAAAATTATGAACTTACAGAAGCGGCTTTAAAATGGTGTAGCTCTTATTGTCAGCAAGATGAAGCGGGCTTTTGGCGCATAATTGGCCCGCCGGAAGAGTGCCTTGATCCTTTTAATAATCTTTCTAAAAGTGATCGCCTGCTTTTGCTTTACAAAATGGAGCGCGTTTCGCGCCTGCGCGTTTTGCGCCTTTTGAGTGGAGTGGAGCGCGATAACGCTATTTTCGGCGGTGACCCGGCGCTGATGCTTGATGTGCAAATCCACGATGTTGGGCCGGAATTTACCTACGATTGGCAGAGTTTTCGCGGGGATACTTTTGTTAAAGAGAATCTCCAGGGGCTGGCTATTATGGCTAAAAGAGCCTATGAAGTGCCCGGGGAAGACGGCAACGATCCTGATCGGGTAGGGGTAGGCTATGCCGAATTGGCTAAAAACGGCTTTACGCTGAAATTTTACGGCTGGGAAAAAGACCAGGTGCGTAAATCCACCAAAGCCTACATGGCCAGGAAGGGCGATTTTGCCATCTTGACTTTTAAAGGCTCTACTTTTAGCCCCTTTAGCCTGGATGATTTTTTGGCCGATGCCCTCTTTCTGCGTTCACCTGGCTATTTTGGCCGGGTGCATAGCGGTTTTGCCAATGCACTCGAAGAGGTGTGGGAAGAACTGGCGGCCGATATTAGTGCTATGGCGGCTGATGGGGTAAAGCACCTCCATATTACTGGCCACAGTTTGGGCGCTAGCCTTAGTTATTTAATGGCGCGGCGCCTCATTGATGCTGTCCCGCAAATACATATTGCCGCTGTGGTGCCCCTGGCAGCCGCCCGCGTTTTTAACAGCGAAGCGGCAAAATCTTACAGCGCCCGCCTTGGCGATGTCACCTGGCGGGTGGTTAATACTACCGATATAGTTACTATGATTCCCCCAAAAGCGCTTGGTTTCCGCCACCCTGACAGCCACACAATATATATAGATTCTGATGGCCTTTTGCGCCTCGACCCCACGCGCGCGCAAATTGATGCCGACCGCGATATTGCCAACTGGGACGAAACGCGCTTTTTAAAGAGTCTTAAAAGCACTAAATACCCCAGCTTGGCTTGGCTTGATCCGCTCCGGATGCATGCGCCGCTCGCTTATTTGCAGCCTATTTATATAAACCGCGAGTATATGAGTCTAAATGATCACGAAGTGCTTGATTTAATAGATAAATATCTTTCATTCAGCACTAATTCCACTCATCTTGAGGCGGTAGCGCAGTTCTTTTTGCCGCTAAAAAAAGAGGAGCGCAATATAGTTATAAAATATATTCCCAAAGAATATGCCCGCCCGCTTTTGAAATGGCTGACCGAAGAGCACATTGTTACGGCCGTGCGCCACTATCTCACCGCCACACGGCAAAAAGAGAGCCTGGAAAGCGAGTTTGTGGCTATTCTTGCCGCTGTGCGCCGTGATTTGGGCCGCCGCGTCATCAAACGCACCTTTTCCATTTTTGGCTCTGAGGATTAAGCTATGTGGCGTTATTTGCAAATGCATGAAAAACTCATCAGGTCCATTTTGGCAGAAGATAAGGCCGATACTCCCTGGGGAGAGGTGCTCGCTTTTCATTTGGAACAAATGGGAAGAATGCAGCACGAGCGCCTCATTCACCTTATTGTCACTATGTTTATTTGTCTCTTTTTGCTCCTCTCTCTGGCTTATTCGCTGAGCAATCCTTCTTGGTCTGCCATGGGGCTGGCCTTTCTTTTTCTGATGCTCACCATCGGCTATTTGCAACACTATTTCCGCTTGGAAAACGGCGTGCAACGCTGGTACTTTTTGGGGCATAAACTGGCGGCCAAAGCCGGTCAGCTCAGCGCCGACTACAGCGGCAAAGAGCCGCTTTTAATTTTGCCGGAAAAAAGATAACTATGGAAGATTTTTACTATATTCCCGTCCCCGCCGCAGAAATTGCCAAAGAGCGCGCCAAAGCCCGCGAAATTCGCCAGAGTATGTGGTGGAAAAACCAGCTCGGCAAAGGTATTTGCTATTATTGCAAGCGGCGCTTTCATCCAAGTGAGCTCACAATGGATCATATTGTTCCGCTGGCACGCGGCGGCAAGTCCACACGCAGTAATGTGGTGCCCTGCTGCAAAGAGTGCAACAGCCAAAAGCAATCCAAATTACCTTCGGAATGGCAGGAATATTTAGCGCGCCTGGCTGCAGAAGAGCCGGCAACTTAATAATTTATATTTTTAAGAAAGACCATATTCTTTCAGCTTTTCATAGAGCGTCCTAAGGCCGATGCCGAGGAGTTCGGCGCTCTCTTTTCGCCGGCCGCCGTTTTGTTCCAAAGCTCTTATAATAGCCTGTTTTTCCAGCTCTTTAAGATTTAGCGGCATATTTAAAGTGCTGCTGGCGGCGGCTTTTTCTTCTTGCAGCTGATTTTCCCCGCTAATCGGCGGAATACCGAAGGAGAGTTCGCGCGGGGTGATAGTGGCACCGGTGCCGATAATGCTGGCGCGCTCTAAAACATTGGCCAGTTCGCGGATATTTCCCGGCCAGTCGTAGCTTAAAAGGGCCCTTTGCGCTTCGGTGGAAAGAGTGGGCAGCGGGCGCTTTAAATTGGCGCTGATTCTCTGCAAAAGGGCATTTGCCAGAGGAATAATATCGTTTGGCCGCTCTCTCAAAGGCGGCACTCTTATGGGAAAGGTGGCCAGGCGATGGTATAAATCGGCTCTAAAGTTGCCGGCTTTTATCTCTTTAGCCAAATCGCGATTGGTAGCACTGATGATGCGCACATCAACGCTGATAGTTTTGTTGCCGCCCACCCGCTCAAACTGGCGCTCTTGTAAAATCCGCAAAAGTTTGGCCTGGAGTGAAGTTTTTATTTCGGTTATTTCATCTAAAAAAATGGTGCCGCCATCGGCGAGTTCAAAGCGCCCGCGCCGACTTTGCGTGGCCCCGGTAAAAGAGCCGCGCTCATGGCCGAAAAGCTCGCTTTCCAAAAGTTGCTCGGAAAGAGCAGCACAGTTTACGGCTACAAAAGGAGCGTTTTTTCTGCTACTTAGCTGATGAATGGTGTTGGCCAGGACCTCTTTGCCGGTGCCGCTTTCGCCAATCAAAAGAACACTGGTATCGGTTCCTGCCACCTTTTCGATATCGCTCATCAGGCTTTTCATAGCAGCAGAGACATAATCCGGGCGGGCTTCGGCATCTTGTTTTACCGAGGAGACCTCTTCAATATTTTTGAGCTTAAAGCGCTCAAGCGCCCTGGCTACAACAAGGCGCAGTTCTTCCAGGCTTTCTATCGGTTTGCTTAGATAATCAAAAGCCCCGAGCTTCATGGCCTCTACGGCGCTATCAATAGAACCATAGGCTGTCAGCATAATAAATTCGCTCTCCGGCGCCTCTTTTTTGCACTCTTTTAAGAGCGAAAGCCCATCCATTTTGGGCATTTTTTGGTCGCTTATGATGAGGTGAAAAGAGTTTTTGCCTATAAGTTCCAAAGCTTCCTGGCCATCGGCGGCCATGGACACTTTGTAACCCACATTGCACAGCGCTTTGGCGATGAAAGTTCTAATGCCCTCTTCGTCGTCAACAACTAATATTTGCCACATTTTTTCCTCTCGCAAGCGGTAGAGTCACCGTAAAAACGGCACCGCCTTCCGGGTGATTGGCTGCCGTGATAGTGCCTTTAAAATCTTTAATAGTGCTTTTAACAATGGCCAGCCCCAGGCCGGTGCCTTTGGTCCTGGTAGTAAAATAGGGCTCAAAAAGTTCGGCAAAATGCTCTTTTAAAATGCCTGCTCCGTGGTCGCGTATTTCGATTTGCACACCGCCGCCCTTAGGTTTTAGGGCGCACTCCACATCTTTATCCGGGGCAGCTTGAAAGGCATTTAAAAAAAGATTGATAATGGCTTGGCGCAGTTTGAGCGGGTCACCGAAAATATTATATTTTTCCGCAAAACCGCTGAAATTTACTTTATTCTCGGCAGGAAAACTTTCCATAGCTTCTAAAATTAGGGAATTAAGCTCAAAAACTACCGGCTCATGAGTATTTGGCCTGGCAAAGTTTAAAATGTGATTAGTTAAATATTCCAGCCTCTTAGCTTCTTTTATTATTGTGTTTAGGCTTTCAAATTCCGGATGATCTTCCGGAATGCTCTCTTGCAATAATTGGGCATGGCCTTTTAATGAGGCCAGGGGGTTTCTCAGTTCGTGGCCTAAAACGGCGGTCATTTCCCCCAGTGCCGTGAGCCGCCGGCGGTTGGCTTCATTTTTGGTTCGCCACTCGGTTTGCATGGAGAGCAGCCAAAAAAGAGCGGTGGCGAGTAGCAAAATTATACTGGCAAAAATGCTCACAAAAAGGCTGCGTTCGGCGCCTTTTACCAGTTTTAGAGCCGCTGTGGGGACAAATTCAAAGAGTAGTAACCAGCCGTAGGTATCCCGCTCCGCCGAGAGACCGCCGGGAGGAGTCAGCTCCGGCGGCCTTGGCGGATGAAGTGGAAAGCGGTGGAGCGGCGTTAAGGCCTGCACTACTCTTTCCTGGGCATTTATAAAGAAGGGGCCGCTATTAAATGAATAATCCTCGGGGAGGGGTATAGTAGCTGTACCGCTTTCCAGTATAAGAGAGCCATGGTGTAAAATAGCCAGATAAGTTATTTCTTCCGGTGAACATTCACTTATAATTTCCGCTAGTTTTTCCTTGGTTAGTTGGCTTGGATTTCCTATTTTTGAGCGAATTTCCCGGGCCATGGTTTTGCTGCCGGCTTCGGTGAGCGTCTTTTGGACTTCGGAAACGCGGCTATAATTTTTGTAAGAAAAGAGCACCAGCAAACAGCTCGTTATGAGGGCAATAATGCCAATTACCAGGCGCGAAATATGGTAAAGCGAGCCGGAGCGGGAATTGTCACTATTCTTACAAAGCATAATAATTATCTGTGGCCTTTGTGACCTCTAGGATCCTTGTGGCCTTTGCCGCAATCGCAGTGGCCGTTTTTATGGCATTTGCAATCTTTGCCGCAATCGCACTTGCCAGCTTCCGGTTTTTTTGCCAGTTCTTCGGCCAGTTTCCTTTTTTGCCCGTCGTTTAAGGTGTTTACTATGTCTATATCCATATCGAGGCGCAAGCGGCGCTCCTCTTTTAAAATGTTATCCAGTTGGTCTTGATTAACATGGATGGCGGCTTTATCGAGCGGCAAAGTGCTTTCAAGGGCCATTAAGGTGCTTTGAATTTTTTCCTTTTCATCTTGGCGCTCTTCTATCTTTTTTTTGAAATCTTCTTTGATTTTTTTGATCTTATCTTCTTGTACCGGGGTGAGTTTTAACTCTTTCACCAAGTGGGCAATGCGGCTTTTGGGGGCTCTATGGCCATCCATGTGGCAGCCGCCGTGATGGGGACCATGATGGTCGCCCATTTGGCAGGGGCAGCCGGCGCCATGGTGGGGTGGCTGGCCGTGCGGGCCGTCATTGTGCCCGGGACGAGCAAAAGCGCCGAGCGGCAGAGTTAAGATGACTAAAGCAGCTAAGATAGTAGCAAAACGTTTCATGATATCCTCCTTATTTATCCCTCACAACGAGGGCGAATGCTCTACTAATAAGCAAAAAGTATGCCAAGAGAGTATTATAGCATAATATGTTGAAATCATTGCAAATTATATTTTAAGAGAATTATGCGGAAATGGGGAAGTGCAATTTCTGCACTGATAAAAGGCAACTATTACCACTCACAACCAAAAGCGCTCATGGCCTCTTTGGCAGCGGCAAGAGCTTGCTGGCAAGCGGGAGCCATAGCGGCTTTAGCTTCAGGAGAAGTAGCGGCGGTACGCCAACCGTCGGCCATTTGTTTCAGAGCATCACGGGCACCGGCTTGCGCTTCAGCGGGCATTTTGTTTATGCAGGCAGAATATTTGGTGATGTATTCATCACATTCGGCAATACCGACGGCATCGGCAGCGGCGGCTTTTTGCTCGGCAGCGGGAGCTTCGGCCGGAGCGGCGGCAGGAGCTTCGGCAGCAGCGGCAGCCGGTTTGGCAGCCTCTACGGCCGCCGGTTTATCCTTATTGCAAGCCGGAATAAAAGAAGCGATAGCCAAGAGAGCGATTAACAAAGTACCTTTTTTCATTTTTTTCTCCTTAATCTGCCTGTTTGTAAGGCAACTTGCGCTACTCTAAATAAGTGTAACAAAAAGTACAAGTCTTTTTTGCAATACTTTAGGGAATGATTTTATCGCCGGCCAGAATTTCCTCGTTGGCCCGATAAAAATCCAAAATATAGCGCATGGTGCGCATATCTTTGGGGCTTAGGTCCTCTTTTTTGAGATTCTCTTCCAATAAAGGATCTTCATTTCCAAGGGAATAACAGATACTTGGCTTATCTATTTTATGATAACACAGGCGGTTACCTATTCTAAATTGCATCTTTTCCCCATGGAAGGAGTAAATCCAAGGCGAGCCAGGGCGAGCAAAAAGTCCGCGGCCCAGCCAGCCGACCTCCCCCGTGGCATTAACAATATGGGCTATTGTCGGCGCTACGTCTATTTGATGCACTGGCCATTTTATCTCACCAGGTTTATTCATGTTTTTGCTAACAAGAGCCAAGGCGATACGGTACAGGCGCTCTTGCCGCAAGCTGGTAACACTCGATAAGCCGTCTCTATAAGTGTGATCCCCCAGCATAACCACCAGAGTATTATCACCGATTTCCGAGGCAAAGAGCTTAGCGAAAAAATTGGCCAAAGCGTCATCTTCATAGCGCCAAGTTTGTAGAGCTTTGTCATATTCTACATTGGTTTTTACAAATTTTTGCTTAAAATCTTCCGGCAAATCATAGCCATCGACTGTGGCATAGGGGTGATGGGTGGAGATGGTGGCAATGTTCGCAAAAAGCGGCTTATTTTGCTCTTTGGCCAATTTTTCCAATAAGTTCACATTACCGGCTAAAAATTCATAATCGGCGAGCCCCCAGCCGCCTGCCAGTTTTCCTACTCCCAGTTTGGCAAAATAGGCTTTGTCGTAGGTGGCTATGGTGCCGTGTTTTTTTTCAAAAGTGGACATCCCGTGGAATTTGCCGTTTATGCCAGTTGTCCAAATGGTGTGGTAACCGTTATTTTTAAGTACTTCCTGTAAACAGCGCACTTTCACTTTGGGATAAGCCATATAAGTGGCCTGGCCATTGTTGTTGGGCATTAGAGAACAGAGAGTGGAAAACTGGCCGCGATCGGTTTGGCCGGAAACGCGGGAGCTGCTATAGGTGGTGGTAAATAAAAGGCCATGTTTTTTTAAGGTTTTTGTCAGGTTTGGAAAAATAAGCGGCGCAAATTCCGGGTGCAGTAATTCATAAGCTCTGAAGGATTCCACAAAGAGCAATATTATATTTGGTTTTTGCTCGCCCTTAAGGCCGAGATTCTGGCGCATCTGGTGGCTAAAATCTTCAGCATTGGCCAAGTTCACAAGGAGCGGATATTCGTTTATGTTTGGGCTTGTTAGCGCACTTTGATTTATAGGCTCCGGCGGCCAATCGCTGGCACTGTCCCGCCAGGCGGCCTCCTCTTCGGCAGTTACTAAATTTTTATAGGTAGCCACTTGCATGGCGGGCGAAAGGTTAGAGCTGCTGAGCTCATTTTCCTGGGGGGCGCTTATTTGGTTAAACCAAACCTGGACAATTTGGGTGGAAATTAATTCATCATCCTGGCGCCCGGAAATAATAAGCCAGCTTATAAGCGTAAAAGTAAGGCTAAAACCGGCTATTAAGAAAGCCGCTATTCTGCCGGGCTTTAGCCCACTAGCAAAGCGGCGGGAAATAATGGTTACAGCGATGGCGCCAGCCATTAGCACCAGGGCCCAGATGGTTCTGGCGTTGCCTGAAAGAGCAACTATATTATCCAAAATATCCGGTACATCGGCGATATGATCTTTAACCAGGGCAAAGTCCAGGCGATTGCCGAAGAATTTAAAATAGAGCAAATTGGAAAAAGTGGCCAAAAAGGTAAAGCCGATTAGGGGCAGGGCAGTTAGGCGGAAGGAAATTTTAAATATAGCGTAAAGCAAAAAAGCTATGGCAAAGCAGAAAGATATAATGGCTGCGTCACCAAGGAGGCCGATATATATCTGTTTTTGAATTGCCTCATTTATATAAGGCAAATTGTGCTCGCTAACCAGTTGATAGCGCAAAAGCAGGAAAGAAACATAAAAGGAAATGGCCGCCAAAATAAGGCTAATATAGTAGAGAGCGCGTTTAAACATGATAATCCTCTTGCGAGGTAAGTAGGCGCAAAAGTTCGTTTTGCAAAGCAGAAAGCCCCTGGCCGCCGGCGGCACTGATGGCCGTAACGCCGCTGCTCCTAACGGCCAGATATTCGGCCGGGGGTAAAAGATCCACTTTATTGTAAACGGTTATGAGCGGAATATCGCCATAGCCGAGGTCGCGGAGGGTCTCTAAAACGGTGTGGCTTTTTAAAAGCCACTCGTTATCGGCTCGGTCGATTAAATGAATAATTAAAGAGGCATCGCCGATTTCTTCCAAGGTGGCCTTAAAAGCCCGCTCCAGATCTTCCGGCAATTCGCGAATAAAGCCAACAGTATCGGTATAAATCACCGGCTTATTATCTGGCAGAGCGGCGCGGCGACAGGCCGGCTCCAAGGTGACAAAAAGCTGATTTTCGGCCAGTACCTTAGCGCCGGTTAGTGTATTTAAAAGAGTGGATTTGCCGGCATTGGTGTAACCGACTATGGCAATAATCGGCACGCCGGCCCGCTTTCTGGCTTTGCGCCTTAAAGTGCGGCGGCGGGAAATTTCTGCGAGCTCACCGGTGAGGCGGGTAAGGCGCTCCCTTAGGCGGCGGCGCGCTATTTCCAGCTTGGTCTCCCCGGGGCCGCGCAGGTTGGCTCCGCCGGAGAGGCGGCTTAAGGCATCGTCTTTCATGGATAGGCGGGGCAAAAGATACTTTAATTCCGCCAGTTCCACCTGTAATTTCCCCTCTTTTGACGCAGCTCTTTTGGCAAAAATGGTCAAAATAAGCTGCGTTCTGTCCAAAATTTTGAGCTCTGTCGAAGCGCCGATGGCCCGGCATTGCGAGGGGGTTAAGCTGTGGTCAAAAATAAGATATTCGGCCCCGCGCGAGAGGGCCAGGAGCACAGTTTCTTCCAATTTACCCCGGCCCATGAGGTAACGGGGATCGGGTTTGTCGCGCAGCTGAATAACTTTGCCGACCACCGGCATACCGGCGGTAGCGGCCAGCTCTTCCAGCTCCTTTAGTGAACTCTCAGCCGGAGATCGGCCGTGGGTGCCGACATGAATTAAGATGGCAGCCGGCCCGCTGATGGCCTGCGCCGCCGCCTGCCACTTGCTGCGCCTGGCCTCGAGCTCCTGAATAAAAGATAAAAAATCCAAATCCAGTTTATTAAGATGTAAGAGCTTTTCCGTTTGGTAACCGTCGGCGCTCTCCGGATCTAAATAGGCATAATAAAAAAAGGAGAGCGCCGCCGCCGGAGTCACGGCTATTATGGCTACCATATCGAGGCGCAAAAGTTGCAAATCGCTTAAATCATCGCTTGAGAGGCCGGCAATATTATTGGGCAGCTGCGTGCGCACCAGGCGCAGGCCTCTAAGGCGCCTTTGCCCGCTGCGGACCCGCCCCAAATCCGGGAGGTAGAGGCGCTGACTCTCACCTACCACCACCTTTTCTACCTGGCCGCGGCGGTCGATAATGAGGCCAATTTGCCGCCCCAGATCGAGGCTTATTTTGGCCATGCTCTGGGCCATTTCCGTGCTTATTACCTGCGAGGGTAAAAGGCGGCGGCGGGCCAGGCGTTCCAGAGCAGAAACTTGTTCGCTGTTTAGGGCATCTACTTCGCCGCAAATACTTGAAATAATTTTAAACCTCTAATTTTTTTGCCCAAAGGCAGAAAGGGAAAAGCCATTAAAAAGGAGAACTGCCGAAGAGGTCATCGGCGGCGCTATTGGACTCTTTCAAAGTGCCGCGCTTGCCGGAAGAATAATCATCCATCATCTTTTCCATGCTCTCCATAGAAGTATCCATGCCTTCGGCAGCCATTTCTTCAAATTGTTTTTTAATGCCGGCGATCATCGCGGCGTCGGATTTAATGGTTTTGCTGTCAAGAGTAGCAAAATCCGGTTCGTCCACCAGGCGGGCAAAATGCTCAAAAATGGCCATGCGGCTGCGCGACTCGCCGAATTTGGCGGCGAGAGCACGCTCGACTTCATAAAGCTCTTTGTTGATTTTGCTAAGCTCTTTGCGCACTTCCGGCGAGCCGTTTTTCAGCTTTTTCTCCAGTTTGCTTCTTTGAGCTTCAAGTTTCTTTTTGGTTTTGTTGAGCTTTTCCACCTGCGATTTGTCTTTTAAAATATTATCTTTTACCCGGCCGGCAATGGCATTGCCCTCGCGCTGCATCCTGATTTTTCTTTCCGCTTGCCATTTAAAGTCGGCCATTTCATCGCTAAAAGCCTGGACAGCACTCATGCCGCTATCGTCAACATCAACCTGCTCGCCGGCTTTTAGATCGGCCGCTTTATCTTTTTGGTTATCAACACGCACAAGGCCGTTTTTCACTTTTACGCGCACCGAGCCGTCAATGCTGACAGTAGTGGCAAACTCTGTGCCGCGCACGCCGGCAACGCCGTTGGGAGTAGCCACAGCATAGCTCTCTTCACCGGTGAAGCTCTTGGTGACTTTTGACCAAATGGTGCCAAAGAAAAGAATAATGGAGTTTTTCTTTACCTTTTTTTGGCTGTAAGGAGAGATCATCATTTCGCTATCGGCTTTGATATCAATGATGGTGCCGTCTTCCAAACGAATGGAAGCCGAGCTGTCTTTTCCGGTCTTTATAGTGGCGCCTTCGGGCAGCTTTTGATTCAAATCTGCGGCTTTAGCGCTCTCACTATTAGGCTCTATTACGGTTACGGTGCCGTTCATTTGGATCAGCATAGCCGAATCTGCGGCTTTGGCCAAGGGAAGAGCAAAAAGCAAGGCAGTCAGTGTGGTTATCAAAAAATGTCTCATGGGAACCTCCGTGCTCAAAAAGCGATTTTGAATATTACACCAATGTTGAGATCATTAACAGCATCATATTTGCCGCTGAGCTCATTTAATTGCCAGGTGCGGCTGTATTCCAAAGCCGCATAGAGGAATTTTATGATGCGCACTTTGGCCAGAGCCAGGAATAATGTGCGATTATCAAAGGAGAATAAGTCTTTTCCGCTTTGGATGCCCGTCCTGGTGTAAAAGAGAGTGAACTGCGCTCTTTCCCAGGCCGGCACATTGAGAAAGAAAGAAAAATTGGCTGCGGCGCCGGTATAACACTCAAAAATGACGCCGAATTGCACATAGTGCATGAGGTCAAAGGCAAATTCGCCGTAAAGTCCGTTTATGGTTTTATCTTTGCCGTTTAGAGTTAAATATTGGCGCTTGGTGGTTGGTGCGCGCACGTTGAGGCCGTATTGATAGCGCTCGATATCATAAAAAGAATTGAAATAATTCGGCAAATAGTCGCTTCTGAAAACGCGGTATTCCAGGCGCATGGGGATGCTGAGGCCTTTTAATAATTTGAAGCGCACACTGCCGCTGGCGCCCAGGTGAAAACCCATACCGGCACCGGCTATAAAGTTGATATCAAAATAGGGCATAAAGGAGACGGTTTCATTGTCAAAAACTTTAAATTCGGCATCAATACCGATGATGGTGGTATTGGCATTCTTTTCGGCTTTGGGCTTGTTATCGTAAATTTGCACATTGCCGGCCTCATCAAAGGCGAGAGCTACTGGCGCGCCGATATCGGTGGCGACGGTAAAACCTACGGCCAGCCTTTTGGCATAAGAATCTTTATTGATAAAAGTTACGGGGTTTACATGCACTCTGGTGGCCAAAAGGCGGGTGCCGGCCCGTTTGGAACCCAACTGGAAGAGGTCGTTGGTGAGCATTTCCACGCCGCCGTAATCAAAATTAAGGTCAAAAGCAAGGCCGCTGTGGAAGGCATTGACATCAATATTGTTGTCGTAATGGCCGACAATGGAAAGGTGGCCGATATCGCCGGTTAATTCGCCAAAGCGCAGGTAAAAAGTCTCCCCTTTGTTGCCGAGGCGCACATAGCGCAAAATGCGCAGCCATTCCACGCCGCCGTCCCAGTCTTCATGGCGGATTCTAAGTGCCGAATAATCATGAGTTTCTTTGGGCTCGTTATCATAAATGCGGAAATTGAGCGGCGTTTCTATGCCGAGGCCGACCGGCCCCAGGCTCAGATTAACCCGGGCATCGAGAGAGAGAAAATGGTCGTTATTTATCATGCGGTAGCCGAGACCGGCTTCAAATGAATTTTCTTTATCTGTAGAGTATTTTAAGAGCGTTTCCAGGTGGTTAAAACCGGGAATATCGGGCTCATCCCCAAGATAGGCCACGGCGGCTCTCCCCGGTAAGAGGAGCAAAAGAAAAATTAGAACTAAAGAACGCAGGGCAATTTTCATCTGGGCCTCCGGAGAGCCTTATGGGTAACCCGCTTTCCAGTTTACCGCAAGCGGCCGCTTTTTTACAACCGCAACTATAACTTGCCGGATTTAGAAAGTATAATTGGTGCAAGAACTGCAGAATTGGCATTTGCCGGCGCAACTGCCGGGGCTACAATAAGCACAGTCGCCGCCGGAGGGGTGCGAGTACTCGTAGCCGGAGCAGTAATATTCCTTTTTGTCATTCTCGGAGCCGGTATACTCAACACAAGTATAACCAGACGGGCAGGTGGTGGTATCATCTTCGCCGGAACATTCAAGGAAACAACGGGCTCCGCCTTGTATCCAGCCAGTAAGGCCTTCACATTCGAGAGGATAACAATAGTTATAAGTCCAAATATTCCAATAACCAACGCACTCTTCCAGCCCTTCGCCCTTTTTGCTGCATTCGCTGTCGGTCATGCAGGGAATAAGGCAGCCGCCTGTAGAAAGGACAGTGCCGCCGAGAGCGGCGCAATTATCCGGCTTATTGAAAGTGAGTTTGGCATTAGCTCCGCAGCCGGCAAAAACGAGAACAGATAAAAATAACAAGCCCATTTTTTTCATAATTCTACCTCCGGAATACTATCCCAGTGTAAATGGAAAACAGGGATTCTCTAGCACAATTTGCGCATTCAGTAAAGAAATTTTACTGGAACAAGTAAAGCAAAACAATAAAAGTGTGATCATTTCTTGTTTTAACCTTAATAGTTGACTATTCTGGCGCGGCGGAACGCCGGGTTCCCACGGAGAAGTAGTATGTTTGATAAGCTGATGGGGCTTTTTAGTACAGATATTGCTATAGATTTAGGCACAGCAAATACACTGGTTTATGTGCGTAATAAGGGCGTGGTTATTAACGAACCCTCGGTGGTGGCCATTAACCACAACAGCAGCCGCACCAAGGTGCTGGCTGTCGGCAGCGAGGCCAAGCGCATGCTGGGAAAAACTCCCGGCAACATTGTGGCCATTCGCCCCATGCGCGACGGCGTTATCGCCGACTTCTCGGTCACTGAGGCCATGCTGCGCTATTTTATTGAAAAGATTCATCAAAGAAAGCACTTAGTGCGTAGCCGCCTGGTGGTTTCCATCCCCACCGGCATTACCAACGTGGAGCGCAAAGCGGTGCGCGAAGCGGCCGAAGGCGCCGGGGTGCGCGAGGTCTATTTGGTGGAGCAGCCCATGGCCGCCGCCATCGGGGCCGGCCTTCCGGTGCGCGATGCTAGGGGCAATATGATTGTCGATATCGGCGGCGGTACTACCGATGTCGCCGTTATTTCCCTTTGCGGCATGGTTATTACCAATACCATCAAAGTGGCCGGCGATGCCCTTGATGAAGCTATTATCCAGTTTATCCGCCGCCGCCATAATTTGCTCATCGGTGAGCGCACCGCCGAACTCATTAAAATTACTATGGGTTCTGTCTGGCCGCTCTCGGCCGAAATGGAAGCGCGCACCATGGATATCAAAGGGCGCGATATTTCCGGCGTGCCCCGTTCCATCCGCATTAAAGCCGAAGAGGTGCGCGAAGCCCTTTTTGATTCGGCCCGCTCTATTGTGGAATCTATTAAGGCGGCTCTTGAAAATACTCCGCCGGAAATTGCTGGCGATATCTTTGATCGCGGCATTGTTTTAGCCGGCGGCGGCGGGCAGCTGGGCGGACTCGATACCCTCATCAGAAAAGAGGTGGGTATTCCGGTATTTATTGCCGAAAATCCGCTACTCGCCGTGGTTAAAGGCGTTGGCGAAGTATTGGAAAATCTTGACCTTTACCGCCGTCTTTTGCACTAATCTAATATTTTGCCTTTTTATTTAAAGGCCCCCTTAAAATTTCCACTCTTTAATGTCACAAAAAGCTAATAATCTATTGCCGAAAGCCTTCTCATGTGCTAGCTTTCCGCCCGCTGTTCTTTTAAGCTAAGGGGCAGTGCATTACAAAATAAGGAGAAACGATAATGCAGGTTGTGCTTGAGGATATTAGCTCTGTAGTAAAGAAATTAGCCATCGAAGTTGAGGCCGAAAAGGTGACGGCCGCTATTTCCAAGGCCGCCAAAGAGGTGAGCAATCAGGTTAGCGTGCCCGGTTTCAGAGCCGGCAAAGCGCCCATTTCCATGATTGAAAAACGTTATTGGAACGATATCAAACGCCGCGCCGAGGAACAGCTCGTACAAAATTCTGCCGCCGAGGCCATAAAAGAGCACAATTTAGCTGCTATCGCCACTAAAGATCTCAAAGCCGGAGAGCTGACAAAAGGCGCTAATTATTCTTTTTCTATCGAAGTAGAAGTTTTACCGAAACTCGAAATTAATAACTATAGCGGCCTTAAAGTTAAAAAGCCGCGTGTTGAAGCCAGCGAAGAAGCTGTTGGCCGCGCTCTCGATAATATTCGCCAGGCCAATAAAAACCTGGTTCCTGTGACCGATCACAATAAAATAATCGCCGGCGATTTGGTTGTAGCCGATTTGCACATCACCGAAGGCGAAAAGGTTGTAACCGACCAATTCGGCGTGCGCCTGGAAGTTGGCAAGAGCCACCTTTTGCCGGATAACGATGCGCTTTTAAATGATCGCGAAGTGCCTTCAAAACTCGATGAAGAAGTGACTTATCCTGCCGATTTTGAAAATAAACTTTTGGCCGGCAAAAAGGTGCGCGTGGAGCTCGATCTCAAAGAGCTGAAGAAAGAAGAGCTCATGGAGCTGGGTGATGACCTGGCCGCTGCCGCCGGTTATGAAAACTTTGCCGAAATGAAAGCCAAAGTGGAAAAAGAAGTGCTGGATCAAGCAGCTAAAGAATCCGAAAAAGTTTTGAACGACAATATCGAAAGTGCTCTTATTGCCGCCAATTCTTTTGAAGTACCTGAGGCTTTGGTGCGCGATCGCGCCGGCCACAATGTCAGCCGCATGCTTGAGCAATTCGCCGCTTATATGCCGAATATCAAGCAGAATCTCACCATGGAACTGGTGGAAAATATGATAGAGCGCAATTTGCCTATAGCTGAGCGCGATGTACGCATCAGCCTTATTGTGAGCGAAATTGCCAAAAAAGAGAATATTAACGCCACCGATGAAGATGTAAATGCCGAACTCGAAAATATAGCTAAAGAGTCCGCCCAGCCGGTGGCCAAAGTGCGTTCATATTTTGAAAAAGATAACGGCCTCGAGAAAATCAAGAGCTCCATAGTCAGCAAGAGAACGCTGGAACTTATTATTTCCAAAGCCGAAATCGAAGAGGTGGATCCGGCCTCTATTGAACACGATCATGATCACGACCATGAGCACGATCATGACCATGCCGAGGATAGTGCCGATAAATAAAATGGGGGTTGCGGCCCTGCGCACAATTTTTACCCCATAGGTGCCCTGTGAATAGTAAACTGCGCAGTTCGCTCATTGTTTTGGCCTTTGTCTCGGCCATGTCCCTTACCAAACTGGTTTTCTTTTTCCTTTCCGGGAGCCTTGCTGTCTGGTCGGAAGTGTGGCACAGCTTTTCCGATGTCTCCACCACTCTTTTAGTGGCTATTTCTTTTTGGCTCTCTATAAAGAGCGAAAAAATAAAAGCCGCGGAGGTCGGCGATGCGCCTGGAGAGGAGGCTTCCACTGCCGCGTCCACCAAAAAAAGGCGCATAAGCCGCCTTCTGGCTCATTGCCATGGCCCAAAATTTGAGAGCGCGGTATCTCTTATTATTGCCCTTGCTTTAACGGGCATCTCTATCAGTATTATTTACCAGGCTCTCTTTGGGCGCCGCTTTGTGGTAAATCGCCCGGTTCTTAGCGGTATCGGCTTTATCGCTCTTTCCTTTATTTCTTATTTTATCTATAGATTTGAAGCCCTTATTGCCGCCGAAGAGTCCTCCAGCGCCCTAAAAGCCGATTCTCTCCACAATAGAGCCGATATGCTTATTTCACTAATGACCGGCATATCGCTGCTTCTCTATTGGTTCGGTATTAATGTTGACCGTTATATGGGCGGGTTTATTGGACTTTTTGTCTTTTCTTTTGCCCTTGAATTACTTGTGAACACCATCCGCAATTTGCTTTTAAAGGAAGCGAGAGCGCCCATTCCGCTCAGTTTGGGCACCATGCTCGGCTACCTTTTGAGCGCCGCCTTTTGGCACCGGGCCGCTGAATTTGGGCGCCAAAAAGTTATTCATTCTCTTAGAGCGGAAAAAATTTGGAATTTTCTTGGCCTCTTTTTTAAAAAACTCGGCTATTGGTTGCCCAGAGCGGCGCTTACCGTAGCCCTTATTTATTATTTTTCCACCTGTTTTTATTTGGTGGATACCGGCGAAAAAGCGCTTATTTTTCGCTGCGGTTCCCTGGCAACTCATCGCCAGGCTATAGGTCCCGGCCTCCATGTAAAGTGGCCCTTTCCCATTGAGCATGTGGAAAAGCTAAATACCGAGCGCGTTTTGACATTTAACTTGGGAATTGATGTTACTTCGTCACAAAAGCTCCAAAAAGCGCGCCTTTGGTCTATCGATCACGGCGACAGTATGCAATTCATCACCGGTGATAATAATTTGTTTTTACCTACAATTTCCGTGAGTTATCATGTTAAAAATTTGCATGAATACCTTTTGAAACAGAGTAGTGCGGAAAAGCTCTTAAAAAATATGGCTCTAAAACTCTCTACCAGCTTTTTTGCCAGCCGCGATTTTTACGCCATAGCGCTTTATAGTTCCAACTGGCCAGAACAGCTGGCCGCTTTGCTACAAAAGGCCGCCGATGAAGTAGAGCTTGGGGTTACTATTGATTCGCTTCTCGTTTCCGGTCTCCATCCGCCAACCACTATTAGCAGCTCATTTGAGCGGGTTGTCGCCGCTTATCAGGAAAAAGAGACAGCTATAAATTTGGCTTACCGCACCGCCAGCAGCGATTTGGCTACCGCCCGGGTGACGGCTTATAAAAAAACCAGCGAAGCGGAGACCGAGCACGATAAAAAGATATTTTTGAGCAGCGGTGAAGCAGAGAGCTATTTGTTGCAATGTGCTGAATTTAATAAAGATCCTGCTCTTATCGGCCGCTATAAAAAATTAGAAACAGCGGAAACTGTGCTTAGCAAAAAAGACCTGTTTTTAATCGACGATAATGCCCATATTTCAAACAATTTGCTGTATTATGATATATTTAGCAAATAACAAGGAGTAACAATGAGCACACTGACGGAGAAGCCAAGTTGGCAAAAACTCAAAAGCCACTACGAAGAAGTAAAAAACCTGCACCTGCGCGAACTTTTTGCTGAGGATAAAGAGCGGGCCAGTCATTTTACCCTGGAGGCAGCCGGCCTCTATCTCGATTATTCCAAGCAGCGCATTACTAAGAAAACCATGAATTTGCTTTTTGCCCTGGCCCGGGAGTGTCAGCTGGAGGAAAAGCGTGATGCCATGTTTAGCGGCGAAAAGATAAATAGCACTGAAGGGCGCGCCGTCTTGCACACCGCTCTTAGGAATTGCGGCGATAAGCCTATTTATGTTGATGGCCATGACGTGATGCCCGATGTGCGCCATGTTTTAGCTAAAATGGCTGATTTTGCCAGCAAAATAAGAAATGCCTCCTGGCGCGGCTTTAGTGGCAAAGCTATTAAAAATATTATCAATATCGGTATCGGCGGCTCCGATTTGGGCCCGGCTATGGCCTATGAAGCCCTAAAGCCCTATAGCGACCGCTCCCTCACTGTGCGCTTTGTGAGCAATGTCGATGGCACGCATCTCGCCGAAGCCGTGCGCGACCTTGACCCGGCGGAGACGCTCTTTATTATCGCCTCCAAGACTTTTACCACCCAGGAGACTATGACCAATGCCCGCTCGGCCCGTGAGTGGCTGGTTAAAGCTTTGGGCGAAGCGGCAGTTAAAAACCATTTTGTGGCTGTCTCCACCGCCGCCGACAAAGTGGCCGAATTTGGCATAGATACTGCCAATATGTTTGAATTTTGGGATTGGGTTGGCGGCCGTTATAGCTTAACTTCGGCCATCGGCCTTTCTGTCATGGTGGCTATCGGCCCGGAAAATTTCCAAAAAATGCTCTCCGGCTTTTATGCTATGGACCGCCACTTTGCAGAGGCGCCCATCGAGCAAAATATGCCGGTAATTATGGCGCTTTTAGGCATTTGGTACAATAACTTCTTTGGCGCCGAGTCGCATGTTATTTTGCCTTATGATCAATATCTTTTGCGCTTTGCCGATTATTTCCAGCAGGGCGATATGGAATCCAACGGCAAATCGGTGACCAAAGAGGGCGAAGCTGTTGATTATGAAACCGGGCCCATCATTTGGGGCCAGGTTGGCACCAACGGCCAGCACGCTTTTTATCAGCTTTTGCACCAGGGCACCAAGCTGGTGCCGGCCGATTTTATCGGCTTTGCTAAGAGTCATAACCCCCTTGGCGATCACCATGCCAAATTGCTCTCCAACTTAGTAGCCCAAACCGAGGCTCTGGCTTTTGGTAAAACGCGGGCCGAAGTGGAAGCCGAAGGGGTAACAGGCGTTTTAGTAGCCCACAAGACTTTTGCCGGCAACCACCCCACCAATACCATTTTGGCCAAAGAGCTCACCCCGGAGGTTTTTGGTAGCCTGGTGGCTCTTTATGAGCACAAGATATTCACTCAGGGCATCATTTGGCAGCTCAATAGCTTTGATCAATGGGGCGTGCAGCTGGGCAAAGTTTTAGCCGGGCGCATTTTGCCGGAACTCACCGCCGCCGAAGAGCCAAAACTCAATCACGATAGCTCCACCAATGCCATTATTACCTATTTGCGCAAAGCGCGCTAAAGGAGCTTGATATGACTACCCACCACCAGAGTTTTTATACGGAAAAATACGGCTCATTAGCTCTTCTCACCGATCTCTATGAGCTCACCATGGCCGATGGTTTTTTGCAATGCGGCATTGGCCAGCGCGAGACCACTTTTGAGATGTTCTTTCGCAAAAATCCCTTTAAAGGTGGCTATACTGTGGCCGCCGGCCTGGAGCCGGTGGTGGAAGTCTTGCGTAATTTCCGTTTCTCCAAAGAGGATGTCGATTATTTAGCCTCTATTGATACCCCTTCCGGGCGCCTGCTTTTTTCTAAGGAATTTATCGAATATTTACGAGGTTTTAAGCTTACTGCCGATATAGACGCCATTCCCGAGGGCACGGTAGTTTTTCCCCAGGAACCCTTAATTCGCGTCACCGGCCCCATCATTGAGTGCCAGATTTTAGAGACCATTTTGCTCACTATTTTAAATTTTGAGACACTTATTGCCACCAAAGCGGCCCGGGTTTGCCAGGCGACAGGCGGCGAGCCAGTTTTGGAATTTGGCCTTAGGCGCGCGCAGGGCATAGATGGCGGCATGGCGGCTAGCCGCGCCTCTTATATTGGCGGCGTGGCGGCTACTTCCAACGCTTTAGCCGGGCGCATTTACGGCATTCCGGTAAAAGGCACCCATGCCCATAGCTGGGTTATGTGCTTTGACAGCGAATTGGAATCTTTTACCGCTTATGCCAAAGTTATGCCCCATAATGCTGTGCTTTTAGTGGATACTTACGACACTCTAAACGGCGTGAAAAATGCCATAAAAGTGGGCCTAGCCATGAAAGCTGAGGGCAAAAAACTCTCCGGCATCCGCCTTGATTCCGGCGATCTCGCCTATTTGAGCCAGGAAGCGCGCAAAATGCTGGATGCCGCCGGGCTCAAGGAGACCATCGTTATGGCCAGTAACGACCTCGATGAGCACATTATTGAGAGCTTAAAGCAGCAAGGTGCGGCCATTGTCTGCTGGGGTGTGGGCACTAAACTGGTAACCGGAAACGATCAGCCGGCTCTGGGCGGCGTCTATAAGCTAACAGCTATGCGCAAAGATAAAGAAGCGCCTTGGGAATATAAAGTCAAAGTCTCCGAGCAGCGCATTAAAATCACTAACCCAGGCCGCCACCAGGTGCGCCGCTACTTTAATAACGGCCTCTATGAGGGCGATGCCATCTACGACTTAAGCCTGGGTATGGAAGGCGCCACCATTTTGGACCCTTTAGACGAAACTAGGCACAAAGATTTTAGTAAAGAGGCCACTTTTAAAGACCTTTTGGTGCCCATTATGCGTAGCGGCGAAATTGTCTATACTTGCCCGGAGCTTACTGAAGTGCGCGCTCATTTGCAAGAAGAGCTGGCCCGATTCCATGGCTCCATAAAGCGCCTTATAAATCCACACGAATACCCGGTTGGCCTGGAGCAAAAGCTCTTTCATTTAAAGAAAGAACTCATCATGAAGGCCCGCAGTCATGGCCAGGAGCACGATAGATGAGAGCGCTTTTAATCATTGATGTGCAAAACGATTTTCTCCCCGGCGGCGCCTTGGCCGTAAAAGAGGGTGATGCTATTATTCCTGTTATAAATCAGGCAGTTAATAACTATGACCTGGTGGTGGCCACTCAGGATTGGCACCCGGCGGATCACGGCAGCTTTGCCAGCCGGCATAGCGGCAAAAATGTTGGTGAAGTCATAGACTTAAACGGCCTCAGCCAAGTGCTCTGGCCCGACCACTGTGTCCAAGGAACTAAGGGGGCGGAATTAGCCGCCGCTCTCGATACCCGCCGGGTGGCCGCTATTTTCCGCAAAGGCATGGATGTTGCTACCGATAGTTATAGCGCCTTTTTTGATAACGGCCACCGCCATGACACCGGTCTTAGCGCCTATCTCAAAGCCATGGACGTAAAGGAAATAGACTTTGCCGGCCTGGCCACCGATTATTGTGTGAATTTTAGCGTCTTGGATGCTCTTGCCGCCGGCTTTAAATGCCGCCTTTTGCTCTCCGCCTGCCGGGGAGTAAATGTGGCTTCGGATGATGCGGCTAAGGCAGTGGCCAATTTGCAAAAACTTGGCTGCGAGGTAATTAGTAGTTCCCCTCAGGAAAGTTACAAGCGTGGATAAGTTTAAACCACATCTCAAACCAGCTCTTAAAAAAATCAGAGTTGCTTAGTTCTTGGTAAATACATATATTGGGCCGTGTTCATAACGGCCTGAAAATGAGTAGGCCCGATTTCTTATTTTTATAGGGGGTAGCCAATGAATTTTAAACTTACCGAAACTCTTTTTGCTGTCTTACGCCCGCTCTCTTTTGGTGGCCTACTGCTTCTTGGCAGCTGCTCCGGTGCCAACGAGGTAGCTACCGTGGAACTGGCCATAGAACATCCGGAAAATATTTTGAATGTCTTTGTGGCTAAATGCTCCACCGCTACCACCGCCGATAATGTGCCCGTGGATTGTATTGGTACAATGGTCAAAATGGCTGATTGCTCCGCTAAAGGGTGCGAATTGCATCTTTATGACACCGCAGGGGCGGAAGGGGGCACAGAACTTAATGACGGTGATAAGCTATCTATAGAAATTACCTATGATTGCGGCAATATTGCCGATGAACTCTCTACTTTCTGCGGCTATTTGGATGGCGAGGAGATAAAAGTTAAGGTGAACGGCCAGGAGCTCACCGATGAAACAGCGCGTCAGCAGACAGAACTGGGCGGTAAATACTTGCCTATCAACCTGCGCGTCGGGAAATTTACCAGTTATCATTCCTTTGCTCTGGCCGAGAATATGAAACTGGAAATTAAAGGCGCACCGCGCCAAATAAGCCCTAATGAGCTGCGCCTTCAGGAAGATAGCGACTACACTTATATAGATGCTACCAAGGCCGATGTGGATACTGCCGATGTTTATGAAGTCGGCGCTATCGGTACTTCCAAATACTGCGGCCATCTTGGGCATAAAATGCGCTTTTGCAAAACAGGCACCGAAGTGGTTTTTGCCGCTGATATGGAAGGCGGCGCCGTTGTGCCGACAGAATTTAAGCTGGACGGCCAGCCGCTTAATAAAGACGCTACCGCTCTTGTGGAGCATGATTTTGTCAGCCAGCCCTTTGCGGCCAGAGCTAACGGCAGCGGCAAAATTATGACCATAACCAGTAATTCCCGGGGATCTAAGTAATAATTCCTTTTTAAAAAACGCCTTAAAGTTTACCGAACCTATAAAAGCCGTGAGGCGCAGCGGCAAAATAATCTACCTAATCAGCTGAACAACAAATTGAAAACATTCATGAAATTTTCAGTTTTTTATTGACGCCATCTCTTCCTATTGCTATTATTCCCGCCGCGATTGCCCCAAATGGGTGGTTACTAAAATTATTTCGGAGGTAATTTATGAATATAAAAAGAGCGATGACAAGTGCTTTTCTTGCTTTGGCACTCTCTGCCTGCACTGCTACCAAAGAGGCTGAAGAGCCTAATGCTGCGGCAGCGAAAGAAGCAGCTTTGCCCGATAAATTGCCAATTTATATGGGTACTTCTGGCCCCAATCTCTTTAAAGTGCCTGAGCCTTATCAACTGGCTATAGGGGCTCTTATGCGTAGTGGTGATAATTTTTGCACTGGCACGCTTATCGCCGATGATGTGGTTTTATCTGCCGGCCATTGCGCCGTGGATCTTAATACCGGCCTGGAAAGACCTATTAGCGGCGTTACTTTTGGCTTTGGTAAAGATATGCTGAATCCGCTCCACAAAATAGCCGTTAAGAAGATTATTCCGCACCCGGACTTCTTCCCCAATGCCATTAACGATGATGACACTTTTGCCAAAAATGATGTAGCGCTCTTTATTTTGCAGGAAAAAGCTTCTGCCCATCTGCCGGATGTCTTACCTATTCCGCTGAATAAGTCCTCTCTGGCCGACCTCAAAGGTAAACCGGTGCAAAATGTCGGCTACGGGGCCACTGAGGAAAATTATTATAATACCCGGCGTTTTTGGACGATTGAAGAGGTTGTGGACGTAACCAGCTATGATTTCACCGTTAACGGCAAAGGTAAATCCTCTGTTTGTATGGGTGATTCCGGCGGGCCCTCTCTCTATGCTATTGATGACCAGATATATGTCATCGGCACCGTTTCCTGGGGGAGCGCCTCCTGTGTCGATAACGACCACTTTGCCCGCACTAATGACAATATTCCCTGGATTACCAAAACTTTGGCCGAAATCGGCCATGCTCCGCTCGAAGATCATTTGCTGCCTTTGGAGCCGGTGGAAGAGCCCAAGCCCGCCGACCCGAATCCGGTTGATAATTGTCAGGGCATTACTTTAACCGGTCTCTGCGAAGGCAATGTGGCCAAATGGTGCGAAAATGGCAGTATAAGAGAGCGTGACTGCACTATAACCAACCAGGTATGCGGCTTTTCTGCAACTAACGGCTATTACTGCATGGATCCGGATCAGCCGGAAGATCCTTGTCTGGGCATTAGTTATCTTGGAATGTGCCTGGGTGGGGTGGCCACATGGTGCGAAAACGGTAAAGTTAAAAAACTTGATTGCAATCTTCAAGGCAAAGAGTGTGCTTATGTCGATATTAGCTTTGGTTACTATTGCACCGATAAAGTCGCCGATGATCCCTGTGGCGGTGTTCCTGCCGAGGGCGCTTGTCTCGGTGATGTAGCTGTGTGGTGCAGTAGTGCGCTAAAAGAAGTTGTCAAAATAGATTGTGCCGCTATGGGCCGCACTTGCGGCGCTTATGAGACCGAATTTAACACAATTAATTACAACTGCCTTTCCGAATAAAGTGCCAAAATTGCATGCCAACATCCGGAAAATATTAATAAAAAAATATTAAATCTTTTGTTGACTACCCTTTGGTTAAAAGCTATCATTTAGCGCTGGAACTTGTCTAAAGTGGGCAATTTCCCATTCAAAATCGGAGGTACACCATGAAGATCAAACCAATTGTTATGGCCGGTATGTTGGCTCTGGCTCTTAGCGCCTGTGGTAGCAAAGAGAATAAAGCGGCTGGCGATAACGCCGCGCAAAAAGCTCCGCTTCCCGACAAAATGGCCATCTATTATGGTACTACCGGCCCGACTTTGTTTGATGTACCCGAAGCCTACCAATGGTCCATCGGTGCTTTGCTGCAAAATGGTTCCAATTTCTGTACCGGTACCCTTATTGCCGAAGATGTGGTTCTTTCTGCCGCTCACTGTGCTCTTAATAGCAGCTGGTGGGGTGCCAGAAGTGTTATTTCCACCAACGGCGTTACTTTCGGTCTCGGCAAAGATATGAAGAACCCGACCCACAAGATAGCTGTAAAGCAAATCATTCCGCACCCCAGCTACAATGGTAACACCGCTTCCAATGATGTGGCTCTCTTTATTTTGAAAGAAAAGGCCACCAAGTACATTCCGTCCCTGAAACCCATCCCCATGAACAAATCATCTCTTGAGAACTTCAAGGGGCAGATTGTGCAAAATGTCGGCTATGGCAGCACCGAAGACAACGATTACAACACCAAGCGTTTCTGGACTACCGAAGAAGTTAAAGATGTCACCACCTATGACTTCACCGTTAACGGCAAAGGCAAATCCTCTGTTTGTTTCGGCGATTCCGGCGGCCCCTCCCTCTTTGCCATCGACAACCAGATTTACATCGTCGGCACCGTTTCCTGGGGTGACCAATCCTGTGTCGATAACGACCACTATGCCCGCACCAACCACAATATTGCCTGGATTGCCAAAACTCTGGCTGACGAAGGCCATGAAGCTATTGAAGATCAGCTGATTTCTCTGGCTCCCGTCGAAGAGCCGGTTGTAGAACCGCAAGAGCCGGTAGTAGAAGAAGACCTTTGCCAAGGTTACGATTTTGTCGGTGTTTGCGAAGGTAACGTAGCCAAATGGTGTGATAATGGTGTCGTTTATGAGCGCGATTGTTCCTTTGAAGGCCAAGTTTGCGGCTACTCCGAAAGCGCTAACGGCAATTACTGTCTCGAACAAGAAGAACCTGTAGTTGATCAAGATGACCCATGCGGCGGCATAACCTACCTCGGTGTTTGTGAAGGTGATGTAGCTAAATGGTGCAGTAATGGCGAAATCAAACAGCGCGACTGTGCTAATTATGGCCAAAACTGTGATTACATCGATGCCGAATGGGGCTATTACTGCCTCTAATTTTCTCTGATTTATCTGCCTGAAATTATATATTCTTTCCTTTAATCAAATGGTTTTTTTCCCCATAAGTTCACTTGACATTTATTATGCTGATTGTAAGCTTAATATGGTTGTCCGTGCCTTCTATTTCGCTCGGAGGAAATAAGATGAAACACCCATTAAAACTTTTAGCCTTCTTAACTGTTATACTGGCTGTCAGTAGCTGCAGCGAAAAAGTCCCGGTTGTAAACACTCAAAAAGAGAATTATGCCTGCAACTCCACCGATAAGTTCTGTGACCAAGGGCTGGTTTGCGTTGATAATGTTTGCCGCCGGGTCTGCGTTACTGATGCCCAATGCGATAGCTCGCAACAATGTATTGAGCAAACTTGTCTCCCAGCCACCAACAAAGGCTGTGCTTCGGCAGCCAATTGTATCACCCCGGGAATATGTGAATTAGCAGTTGATGCCGAATGTGTTGCCGGCAAGTGTGTCTATAAAAAAGCTGATAGCGGCACCGCTTGTGATGATGACAATATTTGCACCACAAATGATAAATGCGATGACGATGGCCTTTGTGTCGGCTTGGAACTTGACTGCACTACCGATGAAAAAAGAATTTGTGTAGAAAATGATACCATTTTCCGTACATACAACACTAAGGGCAAATGCGATAAAGATGCCGGTGGTTGTGTTTACGATTATACCGATTTATCTTGCGATAGTTGCACCATTAATTGTCTCAGCTTTTGTGAAAATGTCACCTGTAAGGATACCACAGGGCAGTGTGTAAATTATATTTGCGACCCAAAATCAACCGATGATCCGCCTTGTTCACCAACCAATAAAGCTGTTGGGACAACTTGCCAATTATCTGATAATAGCCTAGGTTATTGTGACAATGGTGTTTGTTATGAATGTGTAGCGGATAAGGATTGCCAAAACTATCCGACTTGGCACGAATGTTTTGAGGCAATATGCCAAAACCACAAGTGTGTTTATAATCCAGCGGTAAATCCAGAAGCCTGCGGCAATCGTTGTGTGGATGGCAAAATTTATAATTACGGCAATTGTATTAATGACGGTAAGGCATGTGATGCCGATATCACAAAAGATTGCCATGGACTTGCATGTAATGCCGCTGGTAATGACTGTCTTGAAAGTTGTCAAACAAACGATGATTGCCTGACTGATTTCATATGTGGTAACGGTGCTTGTTATCCAGAAGTTGCCATTGGTGAAGCCTGTAATCCAGCCGCAAACGGTCACGATTGTATCCAAGGTACTTGTAAAGATGGTATTTGTTGCAGCTCTGAATGCACTGGCACTTGCCAGGCTTGTAATTTACCGGGCTCTTTGGGCACTTGCACCAATGTTCCGGAAAACCAGCAAGATAATGATACATGCAGCGGGAAAAAAGCCTGTGATGGCAATGGCAATTGTGTAAAATCTCTAGGGGAAAATTGCGGCTCACATAGTGAATGCGCTTCAGGCGCCTGTGTTGATGGCGTTTGCTGTGGCAGTTCTGAATGCGGTCGTTGTCAATCATGTGCTGTTGCCGGTCATGAGGGCTCCTGCTACGCAGTGGCAGCCGGAGCAGTAGATGATTCTTGCGGCTTTGGCCAAGTTTGCTCGGCCACAAGACGCTGCGTTTATCCCAATGGCGCCATCGGCTCTAAATGCCAAAACGACACTGATTGCCTATCTAACCATTGTGACAAGCGAACCGGTATCTGCTGCGCAAGTGGCGATTGCTGCATAAGCGACAATACCCAATGTCCAGCGCATATGTCTTGTAATGCCACAACTCACACCTGCCGGACTTCCACCACTGGCGATATATGTGAAAACAACGACCGCTGCAATACATCATCCTATCCCGGCGATCACTGTGTTATCACCAGTGGCCACCGGGGTATTTGTTCTAATGGAAACACCGGCGACCCTTGCGTCACCGATAAAGATTGCGATTCCGGTTATCATTGCAGTACTTTGACCAATACTTGCTTTAAAGGCAATATCGGATCGGTGGGCTGCCTCCTTGATTCAGATTGTGATAAGGGGCACCACTGCCGTGCTTCAACTCAGACCTGCGTGCATGGGCAGACATATAAGGATGATGATGGGCCGCGGGTTCCTGACTATTCATATTGTGATGATCATGATGACTGCGATTCCAGAAGTTGCATAAACAGTATATGCACAAAAACCAAAGTAGGTTCTCATTGTACATTTGACAGCGATTGCGGTTCTGGCAGATATTGCCGTTTTTCAACCAGAACTTGTGTTTCTGGTGAAGCAAGTGACTCATGCGATGATGATGGCGATTGTTCTCCCAGCTCTTATAAAAATAATGCTGTTCACAGTGGCATTCATTGTCGCCAATCAACAAACAAATGCGTTTCTGGTAGTCCTGGAGATTCTTCTTATAATCTTGGAGATTCTTGTGATGATGATTGTGACTGCGATGATTATCATAGATGTATAAATGGCCACTGCCGTGAAGACGAACAAGACTTTACAAAAGACTGTTCCACAATTACTCCCAAATTAAAAAATGGTTATGCCGGCTGTAACAAAAATGCTGATTGCGAATCCAACCATTGTGATACCAGTAACGGCGTCTGCTGCGCCTCTGGCAATTGCTGTGTTGATGATAGCAATCAATGTCCTGATCACATGGCCTGCGATACAGCAAAACATATGTGCCGCGAAGCGGTAACAGGCGACAGATGCCGCACTAATGCCGACTGTTTATCAGGCGACCATTGCTATATGGTAGAAGGGCAAATTGGTAAATGTGTTTCCGGCAATAATGGTTCAGAGTGCCACACTGCTGCCGATTGCGATAGTGGCTATCAATGTAATTCTGTCACCAAGAAATGTTTTGCTGGCAATAATGGGAGCGTCGGTTGTTATCAAAACGCCGACTGCGACGGCGGCCTCCATTGTCGCATATCCACTCATACTTGTTATAGCGGCGATGATACTCCCTGTGACAGCAATGATGAATGTGACGATGGCTATTATTGTAAAGATCATATATGTGATTCCTCCCCACTAGGTATCCCTTGCCAATATGATCGCGATTGTTCCGGTGATTACTGCCAGGCTTCTACTGGTATTTGCGTTGAAGGCTATATTGGCTATCCTTGTGATGATGATGGTGATTGTGGCCTCGGTATGCACTGTCGCCAATCTACCAATACCTGTGAAAGCGGTGGCATAGGCGACCCTTGTGATAACGACGAAGACTGCGATGACGGAACTTCCGCTTGGGGTCACCACTGCCGGGTCGATACCAATACCTGTGTCAGCGGCAATCCCGGTAGTACCGATGGCTGTTTTGATAATTGCGATTGCGATGATCTGCATATTTGCGTTAACCGCATCTGCAGCGAGGATGAAGATCCCAATAAAGTTTGTCCACGTTAAGTGCTTCTCCAGCAATTATCTGCGCCGAATGGGGCTATTACTGTATATAATCAGCACCTAAACCCTGCCTGATAAACTTTTTCTTAAAAATATCTTGCCACTTGCCTATTTAGGCACTTAAAAACAGTTGGCTCCGACTTAGCGGAGTTGCTACTAAAGAGGGAGGCGCACTTTGGCACGCAAAGTAAAATTAAAAGAAAAAACATC
>JAEEML010000136.1 GCA_016283195.1 Deltaproteobacteria bacterium
CCTTCGAGAGCGGCTTCCATCAGCTCATCGGAGAAGTTGGAAGCGGCGTCGATGATAGCTTCGTGGCGAGCTTCGGCCTCTTCCTTTAAATTATCGGGAATTTCGGCCTCGCGGATGGTATCGCCCATGGGACCTTCAAAATAGAGAGCCTTCATGGTGACTAAATCAACCACGCCGGCAAATTCGCTTTCCAGGCCGATAGGAAGCTGCATAGCTACAGAGTTGTGGCCAAGTTTTTCCTTGATTTGGTCAACAACGCGGAGCGGATTGGCACCGGTGCGGTCGCACTTGTTAACAAAAGCAATGCAGGGCACGTGGTAGCGGGCCATTTGTTTGTCAACGGTGATGGACTGTGATTGCACGCCGCCGACAGAGCAGAGCACTAGGATAGCACCATCAAGAATACGCAGTGAGCGCTCTACTTCAACGGTGAAATCAACGTGTCCTGGAGTGTCGATGACGTTGAAATCATAGCCTTTCCACTGGCAATAAGTGGCGGCCGAAGTGATGGTGATACCGCGTTCTCTTTCGAGCTCCATGAAGTCCATGGTAGCGCCTACACCGTCTTTGCCTTTGACATCATGTGTGGCATGAATGCGGCGGGTGTAGTAGAGAATGCGTTCGGAACAGGTTGTTTTACCAGCGTCAATATGGGCACTGATACCAATATTTCTTACCTTACTGAGCATAAAAATCTTCCCCTTGCCATGGCCCTTTAAGCGGAACCAGGCGAATTAATCACCTGCAAAGTTGCTTGAAATTAGGGCCAAGACTAAAGGGCCCTTGCGGGTGCGGCGCGCATAATATCCATAGAAAATCAAAATGCAAGGGGAAATTTAAAAAAAATGCATAGCGGATAATTTTTTTATTATAGACGGCCGGCGGTGAAGCTTGGCGCTAGACCATTCTAAGCTCTTGCTCCAGCTGCTTTTTTATGCGGCTTTCCCGGGCAATCTGCTCGCCAGATTCTTCCAATTTGTCGAGCAGAAGGCGCATTTCCATGGTGTCACTGCTTTTGTCGCCGGAAGCGGCCTGCAAAATGGAGAGGTGGAGATTTTCCAAAAGAATTATAAAATGGTCCACATTGCCCAAAAGTTCGCGCTCCCGCTCTCTTAGAACTTGCAATTTTTCGAGCTGGCTGGCAAGGCTACGGCGTACTTCCTCCGGCAAATCGGCTTTGGTGCGGGCGGCCACTTCCTGCTCCAGCTCGGCCACTGTCTGCTTTATTTTGTCGGCCAGTTCCAATAGCTCAGCTATTTGGGCCAAAATCTTTTGAAGCCGTTCTTCGGCCACGGGGCGATCTTCCGGATTAATATCACGGCAAATATCGGTGTAGAGCTTTTGCGCTCGCTCCATCTGCGGAGCCTGATAAGCGGGCAGGGCGGCCGGCCTTTCCGCCGGCAGGTGGCGGAGGTAGTGAATTAAAGCGGCTAAAGCGCCGGTGCCGATGATGGCCAGAATGAGTCTTATCAGCATTATTGCCCCAGGAAGAAGTTGCGCCAGCTCTTCATGCTGGCAAATTCTTGCAAAAAGGCGGCATTGTTGGAATTTAGCTCCACTTCGCCAAGTTGGAAATTCTCGGCGGCGATGATGGCGCTATAGGTGCGCCCGGCCTGCGAGGCGAGAGCAGCGGCTTTAAGCTTATTGCCCAGCGCTTCGGCCTGGGCTTCGGCCAGGTCGCCGGCAGCTTTGGCTTCGGCATAGACAGCATCGGCGGCTGAGCGTTTTTCGGCATTGTAACGCAGCGCTTCGGCATTGATGGCGGCTATTTCGAGTTCGTATTTAGTTTTTAAATCTTCAATGCGCCCGTTCCATTCCTCGCGCTTTACATTAATATCTTTTTGAATGGATTTTTCAAAAGTATCGGTTTCCTGGATGGCCTCGGATTCCCGTTTTTTGGCTTCGTCCAGCCGCCCCTGCACCACAAAAAACTGCTTATCCTGGAGTTTTTGCTCGTATTCCGGCCTAAAGGCAATGTTGCGAATAATAACATTATCGGCCACCACATGGTATTGAGCGAGCGCCTGATTCAGCTTAGGTAAAATGGCCTGGGAATTGGTGACGCGCTTATCGGTTTGATAAATATCGGTGGTGCTCATAGCGGCCAGGGTTTCGCGCAGAATACCGGTGCAGGTGGAAGCCACTTTGTCGGCATAAGAATCCACAAAGCCCTCGCGGATAATCTGCCAGGCCTCGCCCTTTTTGATGCGCCAGGGAATGGTGACATCTACATATATAATATTGTTACCGCTGGTACGGATTTCCAGCGAGCCGGCCTCGGCATCCGGGTCTTCGTTGCTGTAATCCAAAAATTGCAAAGTAGCCGGCAGCTGATAGTAGCTGTGGAAAAAGGGAAGGCGCATGTGGTAGCCCAGGCCCAAATCCTCCTCATGGATACCGCTGATGAGCGAGCGGCGCACGCCTATTTCCCAGGCGGGAATAGAAACCATAAAGAATTTGGGAAGAAGCCATATAGCCAAAAAAGCAATGCAAATTATATTGATAAGTTTTCTCATTTTAGTCTCCTCACTTGCTGCTCGTAGTCTGGCGAATTTCCAGCGGAGTGCTCATTTTGATGAGCGGCGTGGCTTTCACATTTTTGAGCTGCGGAAAGACTTTTTCGGCAATTACTTTATTGAGCACATCCGGGCCGCTGGCGCCTACTGAGGTTATTTTAGCCACCAGCCCCTCGGCCTCTTTGCGATAGGCTACTTCATTGGCTTTGGCTTTGGTCTCTTTGGCTGTTTTGTATGCTTCACCGGCTGCCAGGCGTTCGGTGTAATATTTATCGGCTTCGCGCTTTACGGCTTTCAGATTATTATCGGCCTCTTTTTTCTTGGACTCAAGCTCGGCTAAAAGTGATTGATATTCCGCATTTTTTGTTTGTTCTATGCTCTGAATTTTTAAGCCCTTTTCCTGCTCTAATTTGCGCCGTTTTTCATCTTGCACTTCAACTTCCTGTTCGGCATTTTGGCGGTCTTCGGTGGCCTTTTCTACGCGGGAATCAAATTTTGGTTTGGGGGTGACGATTTGGGTAATTTCAATGCCGTAAGCCAGGAGGCGCTCATTGAGGCGCTTTTTGGCTTCGCTGGTGGCGGCGGTGAAGGTGGCCGGGTTGGCTACTTCTAAAAAGTCATAGCGGCCAAATTCATCGCGCAGAATTTCCCTGGCGTTGGCGGCTATGACATGTTTTTTAAAGGAATTTGCCGGCCCCAAAGTGCGGATGACCGTGCCGGCGGCGCTGGGAATGATTTGGTAATAAATTTCCAGGCGATCAAAGTAAAAGTTACTGCCGTCGTTGGCGCGCACAGTGAGCTTTTTGGTGACCTGGTAATCTTTACCGTGATCTTTACCTTTGCCGCGCCCGGTTTCGTCGGCCATGACAAAGAGCTGTGGGCGGCGCTCCAATACTTCGATATGTTGCAGACCGGGCAAAAAAGTTTTGGCTCCCTGGCCGATGATTTCTTCGGATTCCCCCAAAAACTTGAGGCCGGTATTATTGTATAAAACAGCTGCCTCGCCGGGGCGTACCTCTAAAAAACCGCCGTTGCCAAAGAAAAATTCCTTGGTCATAATGGTGAGAGTGATGAGAATCAAGACAGTAGTAATGATAGTCTGGCTCGATATTTTAGTGGAATTTGCCATAAAAGCCTCCTTAGCCGTTTTTCGGCGGCTACTATATAACACGCCAGAGAAAGCAGTGCAGCAAAAATTTTGGGTGCTTATGGAGTGGTGGTAGCGAGTTCTTTTGAGAGTTTTTTGTCAAAGGTAAAAATATCTTCGGCCAATATTTTTTTGCGGGCTAAAATAATAGCATCTACAAAGTCAAACTTAGTATCGGAATAAATGGCCAGAGCTGATGAGATTACAACACTATTTTCTATAGAAATTTCATCTAATATTGGTGAAACAATATCTTTGATTTCCTCTTTGGGAACACCATACAGTTTTGTAAGCACATATACTACTTCCGCTATTATTTCCGGCAATGTAAAAGCTCCTGTGCTGATTACGGAGGCTGCTTTTTCGGCTTGTTCCGGAATATCGTTTAACAGGTAGCGCAGAATTACATTTGTATCAATAAGTGTCATTTGTCAGACTCGGAAAATGCCAAGGCGGCAACAGATTCTTCTTGAGCAATAAGGGCAGGATTGGCATACTTGGCCGCGATACCGCGACATGATTTTTTCTCTGTTGTGGCTGGTTCAGCTATGATAATCATTGCCGGTTGATTTATTTTAAAATCCATTTGTTCAATGGGAACAAATACATTTCCGTCAAAATACGCTTTTATGGCCAGCATAAAACACCTCCACTTCCACTTATAACATATTCTGCTGTTTTTTATACAGTAATATCTAAATGGATATTTAACAGGCAATGCCGGAGCTGGCCGCCCCGGCGCCCTGCCATGGCTCGGTGTTCATTTGTGAAAAGTATGTAAATTCAAGCAGATTGGCCCCTCCCCACTGTGGGGAGGGGCGAGCGGATGTACTTTATTTTATGGACAGGGTGAGGTCCGCTTGGTTAGGGGGTGAGGTCCGGCGGTTAGTAGCCTTGTTTCACGCAGCGTAGTGAGAAGCCCATAGTCTTTGCCTGAGAGCGCATGTTTTTAGCCGGTAATATAAAGGCCGTGGCGGCATTGGAACCGGTCGCGTTACTGCTCCAGAAGTAGGCCTGGTTGCCAAAATAGATAAAGTTTTGCTGCGAAGCGTTATTGTAATAAATACCGGCAGGTAAAGCGTTAAAGCCAAAATACGGATCGCTGGAGCCGCCCCAGCTTGTGCCCATGAACCAGGAGGCTTCGTGGTTATTATAAAGAGCTTGAAACTCGTTGCTACTCGGTACATGCCAGCCATTTGGACAGGCGTTTTGGGCATCGTTCCAACTATAGAGGAAGCCGTAGTTTTGGCGGAAGTCCGGGTCGCCCTGGGTGTTTTCCAGGCAGGTAAGCGAGCTGCCGTCGTCGTCGGTTTTGCCGTCCTGGTCTTTGCCGGGTGTTTGGTCTTTTGGGCAGGAGCCATCCAGGCAGACTAAGCCCTCAACACAATCGCCGTTACGCTGGCAACTGTCGCCCTCTTTGGATGTACCGGGCTTTTGTTCCTTGGCACAACCGCCGGCAAGCGCAAGCGCGAGCCCCAAACACAAGATTAATCCTTTACACCTGGTCATAATAACCTCCTGTTGCCTCTATGCGATACTGCGCAGAAAAGGCGAAAAACGGTGCGAATTTATTGAAAAAATATGAAAATAATGCTTGACAAAAATACCAAAATGTGCTAGAATTGAATTTATTAAAAGCCCTCAAAAAAACAAAAACTTAAAGAAACATAGCATTTAGATATAGGGTGTGCAAGAGAAAAGTGTGGGTGGGGTGAGAGGGCGGCGCAGGTAGATGGTGGCAAGAGGAAAGCTGATTGCCAACCTCCGTTTGCCAAAGCCAACTTACCCGCCCAGAGCCACATCAAGAGTGAGCATGATGGTAAAGCCCAGGCCAAAAAAGATGGTGCCGACGTTGGAATGTTCGCCTTCAGTCATTTGCGGAATGAGCTCTTCCACCACCACATAAATCATGGCCCCGGCGGCAAAGCTTAGACAGTAAGGTAAGATAGGCACTACGAGGGCAGAGGCCACAATGGTGAGTAGGGCGCCCAG
>JAEEML010000137.1 GCA_016283195.1 Deltaproteobacteria bacterium
CAGTACTTGGCGCCCGCTATGACCACCAAAAAGTCAAAATGACCGACTTTGAAGAAGCCAAAGACAAGGTGCTCATGGGCTCAGAACGCAAGAGCATGATTATCTCCGAAAAGGAGAAGATTAATACCGCTTATCACGAATCCGGCCATGCTATTGTGGCCAAACTTTTGCCCAATGCCGACCCAGTGCACAAGGTAACCATTATCCCGCGCGGGGCGGCTCTGGGCCTTACGCAGCAGCTGCCAACAGAAGATCGCTATAGCTATTCCGGCGACTATGCCCGCGATCAGCTGGTTATTCTCCTGGGCGGCCGCGTGGCCGAAGAGCTGGTTTTAGGCGAGCAGACTACCGGAGCCGGCAACGATCTTAAACGGGCTACCGAGCTGGCCCGCAAGATGATTTGCGAATGGGGCATGAGCAAAAAGCTGGGCCCATTAACCTATGGGCAAAAAGAGGAAAGTCTCTTTTTGGGCCGCGATATTGCCCGCACCCAGGATTTTTCCGAAGATACAGCCAAAATTATCGACGAAGAAGTGCGCCAGTTAATACTTGACGCCTATAACCGCGCCAAAGATCTTTTGACCGAAAATCGCGACCTCTTGCGCCGTTTTGCCGAAGCTCTTTTAGAGTACGAAACCATCGATAGCGATGATATAAATACCCTAATGCAGGGCGGAAAATTAACGAGAAAACCGCCTATGCCCAAATTGCGTTCACCCGCTTCTTCAGCCGATAACGAAAAAAAGCCGCTTTTAGATTTGGGCGCTTTGCAACATCTGCCCGCCGGCCAGACTGCCGGTACCTAATTTAAATGACTATAATATTACAGCTTTTTGCTTTACTTACTCTCCTTTCGTTTGTGGCCGGAGCTTTGGTACTGGGGGCTAAAAAAGCCCCAAAATATAGAACTATTGCTCTCCTTGCCGCTATTATTCTTGGCACTTTATATCTGCTGCTCCGCTGGATTTATGCCGGCCGACTGGAGCTCTCCCTGGCTATCAGCCAAAATCGCCTGGCTCCCGGTTTTTGGCCCTGGCTCAAAGTGGCTCTTAGTCACCCGCCCTTTACCAACCTTTTTGAAGTGCTTATTTCGCTTAGTTGGGCCCTCCTCATTTCGGCTCTGATTATTGAAAAACGCTATAAAATAAATCTCTTTGCTCCCTTGGCCTGTGCTGCGGCCATGCTGGCTCAGGGCGCGGCTTTTTGGGCGCTTGATAGCGCCATCGATCCTTTGGCTCCGGTGCTCAGATCCTGGTGGCTACACCTCCATGTGGCGGTTGCCGCTTTTAGTTATGCGGCAGCTATCGGGGCGGCGGTGAGCTCATTTCTGTATCTTTTAAAAGATGGTATTGCCCGCAAATGGCTCTATTTAAGCGCTATTTTGCTCAGCGCTTGCGGCGTTCTGGCCTTTGCTTTTGGCCAAAAACCTTGGAATATCATCTTTTTAATAAGTGCCCTGATAGTGAGCGCCATAATAGCTTGTGCCCTTATCTTTTATAATAAAATAGGAAACTTAAATGTTTCTTTAACTGCTTTGCATACGCTTACCTCCCGTCTTGTCGCCCTTACTTTTATTACTCTGACGCTGGTTCTCGTTACCGGCTCCGTTTGGGCTCATTATTCCTGGGGCCGCTTTTGGAGCTGGGATCCCAAAGAAACCTGGACGCTCATTGCCTGGCTCTCCTATGCCGCTTACCTTTTTTTAAAAACGCGCCTTTCTCCCCGCCACCTCTCATATCTGGCTATGCTGGCTATTCTTATGGTTTTATTTGCCTTTTTGGGAGTTAACCTGGGCCTCTTCGGGGCCGGACTCCATGTTTACGGGCGCGGTTAGTTGGTTTTGCGGATAATGGCTAATTTGGTTGGCTCACTGACCGTCAAATGATTGGCCAGGCGGTCATACATTTTGCGGCCAACACCTTTGATGCGCATTAGTTCGCTGACTTTTCTAAATTCGCGCTTTTGGCGATACGCTATGATATCTTCCGCCTTTTTGGCACCAATGCCCGGTAGTTGCATTAGCTCCAATTGACTGGCCGTATTGAGATTTATCACCCCCTGCATCACGGTATTATTAGAGGCTGCCAGAGCGTTTCCGCTATTGATAAGCGCGCCGGCGCCTATGACTAAACCAAACAATAATGCTCTGAATTTATTCATAATATTCCTCCTTGCTCAGTCGATTTTTTTGCCGCTGCTAAGTTTTTCCGGGTCCAAATCGCGGATATGCAATTTAAAACTCTTGGGCGCCGCTTCCAGATAGACATTTAGCGACGCATCCTTGTTGACATAAGCGGTGCCCATGCGAATCCAAATCGGCTTGCCGTGACTGTTGCTGTCCACAATGGACCAAACACCCTTCATCTGCCCTTTGCCCTTGCTGCTGTTTTTGAATTCTTTTTTCATCTCTTCCATGGCGTGCTCCTTTTTCCGCTCGCAGCGGTTATGTTCTGCCATGGATAATTGCAAAAAGTGTGCCAAGTGCCTTGAAAATAGACATCTATATGAAATTATACAGTAAATGCTAAAAAGAACTGAGTTTTTCTAAAGTGTGCCAAAAGTGTGTCAGGTGTGTCAGAAGTGTATCAAAAGTGTGTCAGGTGTGTCAGAAGTGTATCAAAAGTGTGTCAGAAGTGTGTCAGGGAAGAGCAGCCGGTGGGAGATGATTATTTATTTTTGGCTTCGATGGCTTTTTTGGTTTCATCGACAATGCCGGCCGCGCTCTTTTTGGTAACCGAGGCTTGGCCCTTGGCTTCCAGTTTAAAGCGCTCGGCTTTGTAATAAACATCAACAGCGTTGTTGTTTTCGCCGATTAAATTCAGGAAAGTGGCCATATTGATAAACATTTCATGTTCGTGCATCCGGCTTAATACCACGGCTGTAGGGCTGTGCTTGCGCCCGAATTTAGAGACGCCGTTAACCAGTTCTTTCATGGCTTCGGCGCTGTCGTTGCCACCTTTTTTAGCCCACTTGGCTTGGATTTTATCCATCTCGCGCATGAAGTTATTGGCATCGCTGATAAGGCCGATATCTTCAGCGATATCCCGGCCATCGGTTACAGCGGCATAATTTCTGGCATGCATGCGTTTAAAGGCGTCATCATCGGAGTTTTCGTATTTAAGAATTGAGTAACTGGCCAAAAAGATCATGCAATCATCAGAACCGCTGCTGGGGCTTATTTTGTTGTATTCTTTAAGAATTGCCTTGCGATCTTTTTCGGAGCGAGTTTCCCAGTACTTGGCTAAAAGTTTATAGCCCTTGGTAAGAGTGCCGATGGATACTTTGCTATCAGGATAGAGGTGTTTAAACTCTTTCTCGATCTTCTCTTTGGTGCTCTTAAGGAAAGCGCTGTCGTATTTTTTGGCCAGTTTTAAAGCCTGAGTATCCAGCGGCATAGCCCCGATAGCGGAGCGATTTTGCTCACCGGGAGGAATGGTCATATCTTCAAAAGCGGCCGTAGTCATTAAGAAAATTTCCCGATTTTTCATCGGTTGCCAATGCTTTAGCATTTCGGTGAAGGAGCTTAAAGAGCAGCCATATTGGATTTTGCCTTCTCCTTTGCCGTAACCGCTGATGACTTTGCTCTTGCCGTTTTCATCTCTCGTAATGGTTAAATTGAGTGATTTACAGAAGTTACGCCAATCCGCGGCTTCGTTCTTTTTGGTGGCTCTGTCTTTCATATCAAAAGAGCCTTGGAAGAAGACATCCACCAGCTCGTTTTTATCGCCGCTGGTTTTGTGCACGGCAAAGGCTTCCCAGTTAAAGGTAAAGCTCTCACCTTTGAAAATGGCATCTTTACCTTTTTTGGTATAATCTTTGCCATAAGAAGTGCAGGTGAGCAGCTCGCCGGTATCCAGGCGAATTTCAAAGTCGCTGTTGGTTTCTTTGAGCTCACTTTGCGATAAAAGCTCCAAAACAGAGAGTTTTAAATCGCCTTTTTTGATGGTTATAACGGAATTATCCACCTGTTTGGCTTTTAGCAAGTTAGCCTTCATGGCTGCTTCCGGTTTATAGAAGCGCACCAAACTGTTGAAGGCGGCCAAATGATCCGGGTTATCCATATTAAAGGGGCCGAAAGTAGCTTTTTCTTTATGCTCTTTGGCCACGCCGGCTTTGGCGCTAAAGGAGGCATTTAAGTACTCTTTAACCAATTTTTCAAGAGACTTGCAGGCCGCATCGCAGCCTTTTTTGCCGTATTTCTTGGTTAATTTACTGCCGCCTTCCAGCCAGTCGGTGATGGCGTTATATACACCAAATTCTTTTATCTCGGCACTGATGCCGACAGAAGCTTCCAGCCCCATGGCAATAGAAGCTATATCTTCTTGCCAAAAGACTACTTCCGGGCCATTGGCGGTGATAGTAACTGTAGTGCCAAGTACTTTATTTTTTGAAGGATTAATGGTGAAACCGGCTTTTAAGCTGGCGGTTAAGCCATCCATCAGCTTAACATCTTTGCCCACATTGGCTTCGCCTTTAATGGAAACGGCACCGGTACCGATATGCGTCATGGTGGTGCCGACCGGCAGCTCTTTCCAAACGCTGTCATCGGTGATAGCGAGGCGCAGGGAGAGGGCGGTGGCATCGCCTATGGGGAGGGCGCCGTCGCCATCGGGAATGGAGATATCCACTTTTCTGGTGCCCAAAACATTCATACCGGCCGAAAGAGCGCCGATATTGCCGATATCCAGTTGGGCCAGCGGGAAGTCTTTATTGAGGCTAAAGAGGGAGCTAAAGTTATATTTGCCGTCTTTATGCTCGCGCCCGAGGTTAAAAGCCGCACCAAGCGGGGATTCAGTGGCATCTACGCCCATCTGGACATTGGATTCGTTCTTCTTGATGAGCTTTTCTTTTTCTGGATTGCGCACATTTAAGGCGGCTATTGCTTCTAAAGCTTTTTCCGGAGCGCTGTTGTCGTTTATTTGCGCGAGACATTTATCGAGCGCCTTTTGGTGCTCCGGCTTAGAAGGATCAAGCTCATATACATAAATAGTGGTGGTGCTGTTTTTGAAATCGGCATTAAAGTTTATATCAACAGTTTCAATAACATCGGGGAATTTTACGCCGCTGGCGTTATCTGTTAAGCGGGTTTTGGTAACAGTGAGCGAGATGGTGCCGTTGTCATTATGTTTAAATTCCAGCTTATGCTCATTGTCCCAGCTGCCTTTAACCGAACCGCTGACAGCATTGTAAGCGCCGCTGCCGCCGACAGTGTGAACTTTTTTGCTGGTGACTCCGGCCAAATAGCCGGCATCGAGTGCCGGTTTCATGTTGCCCTGGCCGGCAGCGAGGAAGAGCTTGGCTTGCTTGGGATCGCTAAGATCAAACGGGCCGAAGGAGGTGGATACGGCTTTGTTGCGGCCGGTACTGGCGCTTATAGCCCGGTTTTTGAGACTCTTTTCATCTACAATTTCTTTTAATTCTTTGGAAAGTTCGGCGTATTTTTTGTCGCCGAATTTCTTTTTCAGAGCTTTGCCGTCGTTTTGCAGATAATCGGCTACGGCATCGTAAATACCAAAGGAGGCAATATCTTCGGAGACCTTTAAATCGCTCGCTCTGGTGTGTTTAAAGGAGGCAGCTATATCTTCTTTGCGCTCCTGAATAAGCGTTACAATAGGCCCTTTATCTGTTTGTTCGATATGCACAGTAGAGAGGTAATTGCCACTGGGATCGATAGTCCAAAGAGCTGCTTTTGTTGATTTTTCGGTAACTTTTTCCGCCGAATCTTTGTGGTTATTGGCGAGAGAAATACCGTGAGTAATATCGGTTGTTGTGCCCTTTGGAGCTGCCTTCCAGGCTTCCAATTCCAAATTTGCCAGCTCATTGCTCAAAGTAACAACCCGGGTATTTTTTAATTCGGCACCGGGATCGGGCAGTTTTACTTTGGTAGAGACACTGTGGCCGGCTGTTAATTTGTCTTTGTCGCCTTCTTCGCCGCCTAAAGTGCCGGTGAGCTTTCTAAGGCCGCTCACAGTGTGCACATCATCTTTAAATTCATGGGCCAGTTGTAAATCGAGACCCAAGGGGCCTTCAGCCAGATTTACATCTATTTGGCCGGTAATAACCCGGTTTTTGGTTATTGTTTCCGCATCGGGATCGCGGACTCCGAGGGCATCTATAGCGGAGAAATCAAGTTCAAAATCGCTGCTGTCGCCATAGCGATTGGCGATAGCCTTTTCCCAGGCCAGGCGGTGGGCCTCTTTGCTGAGGTCCATTTTGTAAATATTTACTTTGGTTACCCGGCCAGTGGTGCCGCCTTTAACTGCCAAATCTGAATTATCCAGATATTCACCGACAACATCATTGCTTCTGGCGCCGGCAGATAATTCCTTAATAGTAGTATCGGTGACCGTGATGGTGAGTTTATCGCCGTCGCGATCCACTTTTACGGTGCGCTTGGTATCTTTGCTTCTGGCAATATGGCTTTCGTGATTATCTATATCCAGCGAATGGGTGCGGCCTTTCTTGAGCCCGCCTGTTACCTCCTCCATGAGGCCGAGTTCCAAAGCCGGAGCCAGATTGAGATCGCCGGTCAGGCGATTAAAAGCATCTTTTTGTTTGGTATCGGCCAGAGCAAAGGGGCCAAAGGTGATTTCGTGCAAGCCTTCCAGTTCGCGGCCGGCAGAGAGGCGGATATTATAAGCCAGTTGCTCGCCGATAATAGTATCCAGTTCGGCTTTGATTTCGTCAAACTTGCCAGGATATTTGGCTTTTAGAGCTTTGCAATCGTCTTGCAAGTAATCTTCGATAGCTTCATAAAGGCCAAACTCTTTGACCTCGGTGGAAATATTATCGCTTGAAATATTGGTGGCTTTTATCTGGGCTAAAAGGGCCAATTTGTCCTGCTGGATAATTTTTACTTTCGGGCCGTCGGCTGTTTGCGTGACTTCAACGGTAATGGCCTGAGAGCCGCTGGGATCCAGTTGCCAAGCGCTGCTACCGGTGGTGGTAAGGCCGGCATCGCCGCCATAAGTAAGGGCGAGAGAAGCAGAGACCAAAGAGGTGAGCTTGGTGCCCTCCGGGGCAGTGCGCCAGGCTTCGGGTTTTAAGCGCGATAAATTAAAAGCCTGAGCCGAAGCTTGTTTTGGGGAAAGTTTGGCTTCTTTATCCGGCAAAACGAGAACATTGCTACGGGTGGCAGCCAGTTCTTTAAGGGAACTTTCGCCGTTGGCGGTTTTTAAATTAAGCAAACTGGAAATAGTGTATTTGCCGTCGTCATAAGTGCGGGAAATTTGCAGACCGCCGGCATTGGTACCGTATTCTGCCGAAATATCGAGCTTATCGGAAAATTTTCTCTTTTTGATATCGCTGGCTTTGGCTTCATCGGCGCAGCCCAGATTTTTGAGCTCTTTGGTGCTGATACCGGGAATGAGCTTGTGCTTGCCGCCGGTCCAGGGCAGGGCTTTTTGCATAGCGGCCAGTTGTTTATCATCGTCTAAATTAACATTAAATACTTCGACTGTGGTGCGATCGAGAGATGAATCGCGCTTATAGGTGCCGGCAATATTTTCCAAAAGTTCGCCGGTTTTTAAGTCGAGAGCGTGCTTATCTATACGTTGCTTTATAATAGTGAGCTGCACCTGACCGTCTTTGCCCCGCTCCATGGTAACGGTGACTTTGGTGCGGCGATCTATTTCAGCGCTCTGATCTTCGGCCGAAAGAGCAATACCGCCGGCTAAAGTAAATGAGGCGGTAACCGCGGCACCAAGAGGCAGTTCTTTGGCTCCTTTGGCGGTATAGGGGAGGTCTAAAGTAGTGGATTTTATGCGATCCCAAGTAGTTAAAAGCACCTGCTTGGTGGGCGTCTTTTTGGGATCTATGGCCATGGGCATTTGTACATCAATACCAATGCCGCCGATAATTTCACCGGATTTAATATAATCAACCGGAGTGGTGGCTGAGGCTTTCAGCTCCAGATTGATTTTGGAAGTGATGAGCATCGAGCCTTCGTGGGCTTCCATAAAGGCCTTTTGGTTGGCTGTAAGCCCCTTATCGAGGACTTCGAGATCCACATCGCCTTTTAAATCGAGCTTGTATTTTTCGGCTTCATCCAGCTTGAAAGTATTTTCAAAATCGGTCTTTATCTCGGTTTTGGTAAGGGGAAGAAGTTCTTTCATCCCCTTGTCCCACAAAGAAGCTATGGCGCTTTTCTTTTTTGGTTTGGCTGCTTTATCGGGTAGAGCTTTATCATCCGGGGTAGCTACGGTTTTAGTTTCTCCGGCCGGAGCTGTTTCATACGCATCGCCGGCAGGCTTGGCAGCAGCTTTTGGAGCAGCTTTAGCGGCAGGCGCGGCTGCCGGTTTATCATCGGTTTTAATTTCAGGATTATAGCCAATATTTCCCGCTGTACGAACTCCACTAACCATAGCATCTCCCTTTGGGCACAAAAAGGCCGAGGCTGTTATCGGCTCTTTGCGTAAAAGGTTTACTTTTTTTTGCGGCTTTTGGCCAGTTTTTTATGCCTTGTCCAAGAGCCACTGTGGCAGGAGCGGTGAGGGATTAGGGCCGGAAAGACACCAAAGCTGGTGGGCGGCTCTCGTGAGCCCCACATGGAGAAAGTGGCGGGAAAAATCATCTTCCGGATAGGTATCGCTATTAACTTCCACTAAAATTACATAATCAAATTCGAGACCTTTGACCTGGCGGATTTCCGTAACATCAATGCCGGGACTAAAGGAAAAGTCTTCTCTTGCCACCAGGCGCAGTTTGGGCACTTCGGCTTTTTTTAGTGCGGCATAATATGTTTGGGCCTGCGGACTATGGCGGGCAATAATCGCTACACTGGCCATCGGCTCGCGCATCATAAGGCCGCGCAGGGCGCCGGCCAAAAAATCTATGGCCTGGCCGGTGTCGGAAAAGCGATGCAATTCCACCGGGGCCCCATGGCGCGTGGCTTTTAACTGTTTGGGCGCACTTGCCCCCAAAACGGCCTGAGCTACTTCCATAATTTCGGCTGTTGAGCGGTAGGCCACAGCCAGTTGCTCCATGGTAACATCGCGCCCGCCCAGCTCGCGCAAAAATGGTTCCCAGCCTTTAAAGGAGCTTTCGGCAATAATAGCCTGGGCATCATCGCCGGCCAGGGTAATGGTGGCATCTTTAGCTGTGGAGCGCAGCATAACCCGCACTTCAAAAGGCGAAAAATCCTGCACTTCGTCCACCATCAGGTGGTTATATTCCATTTTGCCGCCTACTCCCGGCAGGCGCCCCACATTATGCTGATAAAGAGCCAGTAATATTGTGTTATCTTCCTGGTCGATGGCGGCCATATCCTCTTCATCAGTCTCTTCGGCCAGGGAATTGGCTTCTTCCACCAGGCGGGCATAGAGCTCTCTGTTCCAAGAGGCGATATTTTCAAAATCTTCGGCGGTAAATTCATCGGGAGCATATTGGGCCGAGAGATTTTTCAATTTTTGCGGTGAGGTAATAATATCGGCCCAGTCTTGAATAAGCCGCCGTTCGCCGTAAGGATAGCGTTCCAAAATATTTATGGCCGCGCCGATTATTTGTGTGGGCAGATTTTTTAAATCGGGCACATTTTTGTGCTCGCGCCGGCCTTGCATAATCTCAATTAAGAGCTGGCGGCGCTGCTCATAGGGCAGGCGTTCCAAATTTTGCCAGCCGTTTATAATAGCCCGGCCGCCGTTATTATTCCCAAAGGCCCGCTCGAATTCTGCGGTAACCGTAGCGCTGCGCTCCTTTTCCAGAGCTACAATATATTTTATAATCAGCGGATGGCGTTTTAGGCGGGAGACGGCCGGCGGGGTGTCGCTGTTATAGCGGTCCGGCAGGCTTTTGGTGATGCGCTTTCGGGCCGCGTGGGCCCAGTCATGGTAGGTGGAAACTTTAATATTTTTTATGCCGAGTGCTGGTAAAACTTGCGAAGTATAAAGAGCCAGCGCTTTGTTGCCCACAATCACCAAAACTTTATCCGGCGTATAGCGCTTTTTATCGGCAAAGAGCAAATAAGCCACGCGGTGCAAAGCTACAGTGGTTTTGCCGCTACCGGCGCTGCCGCGCACTACCAGAATGCCCGGCTCGTTATTGGTAATCAGGCCAAATTGGTTTTTATCAATAAGAGCCGATATTTCCGGCAAATGGTAATTGAGGCGCGGACGGCCGTCGGCGCCGATGCCCAAAATGGAGAGGCCCTGCGGGCGCACGGCTGTTCCCTGGCCGCCGGAGAGTTCTATGCTTTCCGGAGTGAGATTTTGCCAGCCGTCTTTTTTCTTTAAGAGAGTGATTCCCGAGGAAGCTATGCGCTTTAACTCGCCGGATTCTATACTTAAAGAGCGCCTTTTTATAACTACGCCCTCTTTTGTTCTGTCGGCTACTTCTTCTTCGTAATCGTCGCCTTCGTCATAGCAGTAGTAAATTTTACTTACCGGGGCATTGCGCCAATCGACAATTTTTATGCCAGATTCGGCATCTAAAAAGGTGTGCTTGCCGATGAGTACATCATGAAAGCGCCCCTCTTCTTTTAAGCGCAAATGGCCAAAATAGGGATTTTGCGGATCAATAGGGATACTGGCTCCGCGCCCTCTTTGGGCGGCAATGGCCTGCAGGCGGGCCATCTGTTCCAAAAGCTGCGGCTGATCTTCCTCGCGCGCCTCGGCGAGAGCATCGCGCACAGTAATAAGGGCATCGTTGTAATCAACCATCTGGCCGTTATGTTCTTTGGGGGCTGTCAGGCGCTTAACCACTTTGCTGAGCAGGGCTTCTTCTTCGGTTATTATCTCCTTTGCTGCTTGAGATAAAGTAGCGCTCACGCTAAACTCCTATAAAAGCGGGGAAAAATCCCCTAGAAGGAAAAGAATTAGCACGGCGCAATAGTTAGGGCAAGAGGAAAGCTGGAAAAATTGCGAAGATTTTCTGCCAGTTTGTTCTACCAACAAGTAGTACTAAATTTATAGCTGCTACCAATAGCCAGTAGATTATTTTAGGTAATATTTCCATGGTGATTTAACTCTTTAACCAACAATATTTTGCCAATTGTGAATTCCGGAATATAAGGTAACAATCAAGCTACAGGTCGTGCCTAAATTTCAGCGCGGCACCCAGAGTGGCGCTATCCACATATTCCAAGTAGCCGCCGCGCGGCAGGCCGCTCGCCAGGCGGGTGACTTTATTGACATAAGGCGCAGCCAGGCGGGCAATATAAAGGGCCGTTGTTTCGCCGCCGGTATCGGTATTGGTGGCAATGATGAGCTCGCTAACCTGGCCTTTTTCCAGCCTTTTTATCAAGCTGTCAATGGTTAGCGCCTCCGGACCCACGCCGTCTATCGGTGAGATGGCGCCGTGGAGCACATGAAAGAGGCCGCGATAAAAATGGCTACGCTCAATAGCCAGCATATCCTGCACCTGCTCCACTACGCAAATGGTGCTTTTATCGCGCGATTCATCCTGGCAAATGGGGCAAAGATCGGCAGTAGTAAAAGTTTGGCACTCCTGGCAGCGGCGCACGTTATTTAAAACATCGCTAATAGCTGCCGAAAGTTCCAGCCCCTTTTCCGGCTGGCTGCGCAGGAGATGGTAAGTGAGCCTAAGGGCGCTTTTTTCGCCGATTCCCGGCAAAGTGCCAAAGGCTTTAACCAGCCGTTCAATGGGATCTTTTTGCAAAGTCATTATTATTCCTCGGTGGAGAGGAAGGTGACGCCCAGCGCCTCGGCCTGGCGGGCTTTTTTGATAAAAGCTAAAAATTCGCCGTATTCTTCACTCTCGATGATGGGTTTTTTAATGACAAAACGGCGCTCAAAGCGGAAATATTTGCCGTCTTTTTTGTAATAAGAAGAGTATTCGCCGTATCCCGGAGCAAATAGATCAACCGGCAATGGCTGATCAACCTCATAGCCCACCGGGAGCTCAATCGAAAGCTTCATCTCCCACACAAGCGGGCCGCCGGTGGCCAGCTGGTAGCGCCTTTTATCTTTCCACAGATGGTGGTAAAGCTCGCCGGTAATTTGGTCGGCAGCAAATTTATATTCTTGATATTTAAGCTCTTTCATCGAGGCTTTGCAAGCGCCGGTAACGCGAATTGGAGCCGAGAGATTCTTTAAATCGGCCACTTCCCAGTTGGAAATATCCATGCTGGTGCCGCTATCGGCAAATGCGGCCAAAAGGGCCTTTTTCTGCTCACTCTTGTTTTTAGAAAGAGCTTCGCGCAGCAGGCGGGCGGCCTCACCCTCGGCTTTCAAATTAAAAAAGCCCTCCAGTTCGCCGGTATTTTTAAGACGCATTTTAATATCAATAGCGCTACTGTTTTGTTCCGGCGTTGATAGCGGAAGATTAATAAATTCCGCATGTTCTTCATCTTTTATTAAAAGGCCTGCGCCGCCTTGTAACTCCCTTGGCAAAGTGGCAAAGCCGCATTTGGGGCAGCCCGGATCGAGGAAAGAATAGTCGGCCGCTCCGCCCTGTTTTTTTACGGCCACCACCACATGGGCAAAGGGGACCAAAGAGGGCATATCAATATTTATGAGCCGGCCGCCCGGCTTTATCACCAAAACCGGGTAGGCTTCCAGGCCGCGTACTTTGAGAATGGCGGCGAAAAAAGCGGCCAAATCGCGTACGGAAGCCGGTTTCTTCTGCCCGATTTCGTTATAATCCACCGGCCCGGCTTCCCAGATATATTCGGTGCTGACCGGTACCGCCTGCTCTTGTAACCAGCTGTAAAGAGCCGTTTCCGATTGTTCTCTGGAAATCCAATCATGGGCAGTGTTGAGCTCGGTAAGGTGTTTGGTCTCTTTGAGATACCAGGCGCCTACATCCTCCCATTTGCGCATGATATCGCCGCTTTGTGCGCCGCTTTCTTTGGCCCGCACGCCCTGGAAAACCGGGGATACCCAAGCTCTAAGGCGCTGCAAATCGGGCATATTTTCTTCCGGATACAGCGGCGGTAAATCATTTTTTACCCACAAAAGGCGTTGCTGATTCTTTTCCAAATCGCGGCGGATAGGCTGTTCATCGGAGATAAATTGGCCGGTGCCGGAGCGGATATCCAAAAGAATATCCGGTGTGGTGATAATGGCAAACTCGGCTCTTTTCACCGGCAGTTCGCTGCCCATGTTCCAGGTTGGAATATAACGGGCATCGTCAAAAGTGCGCACATATTGAAATTCTACCACCGCTCCCACTTCGGGGCCGGAAATTCTGGCAATAACCCGCCCCAGTTCCGGGCGAACAAGGCCCGGTTGATGCTGAATTTCATTGCCGGCGAGCGCTTTTTCGCGCCCATCTGGATAGACAATGCGCCCGGAGAGACTAGTAATATTGCTGTGTGCAGAGGTGGGTAAAACAATGGTGGCATAGCTAAAACCGCGCTCATTAAGAATCTTGTAACGCCGGTGGTGGGTGAGTACTGCCTGTGCACCATTTTTGCCATTCTGTGTCTTATAGGTTAAAGTAGCATTATCCAGCAGCACCACTGCTGGCATATCCGGATAGTCATCGGCCTTGGGCATGGTGGCAAAATGAACTGGAGGAAAGCTAGACATGGTTCCGGCACAGGCATTTACGCCAAGTATGAAAGCGCCTAACACGGCGGATTTAAAGTATTTTGGAATATTCATATTAACTCCTGCGGCCAATTTTTTGCCAAGCCGTCAATTTACTCATAGCATAAAACCATGAGAACGAGAACTTTACAATCTGCCTCCTCATTAGTCAAAGCCTTCTTCCTGATTTTACCGGCTCTTTTTGGGGCTTCGTGCCAGGGAGGTGTGGCTCTTTCTCCAACTTTAAGCGGTGGCCTTTGGAACAGCGCTTTTATGGCTACAACATCGCCCAACGGTGCCAGGTTTACCAGTTGGCGCGAAGAACGCCAAAAGCGCAATAGAGCTGCTGCGCTGGAACAACTGGCCAGCAGTGAGTGTGCCCCGGAGAAGATAATAAAAACCGCCGCCGCCTATAAAAACAGCGTGCCGCCGGAGAGTGAATTCGGCCGCAGCAGCCTGGATTTTATCAAAGGCGTTTATGAAAAAAGCTGTATGCCGCTTTTGCAACCCTTGCCAGGTTCGGAATATCAAGCAGCTTTGCCCGAAGGCCCCAGTCCCGGCTCGATTGTAATTCTCGGCAAGGGTGATAAGCGAGTGGCCGCTCTGGTGGAAAAATGCGATGCCGCCGGCACTTGCCAGCTTTTGGTGCGTTTGCCTGATAAAGTCCATGTGCTTAAATTTAATGCTCTTTATCCGAATGCCTATCGCAATAAAGGCGGAGAAGTTATCAATAGTCTCTTGAAATTACCCGGTAGCCAGCAAATTGCGACAGCCGGTGAATTATTGCTTGAAGCACATCAGGCTTATGATAAAAATAGTAAGGCGCCCGCAGAAACCGCCGGCGGAAATGCCGGAGCGGTAGCTTTTAACGATAATGATTAAAGAAACGGTGTAGCCCCGGAGTGGGCCGCTGTTTTGTGTAGGACCGCCGATGATACGTTTTTCCATTCATCTTGATCCGGAAAATAATATCACAAGGGTGAAGAGTTTTCCCGAAGGGCCGGAGCCTATTCTCATCGGCCGTGATAAAGATTGCCAGCTAAGGCTTCGTAATAATTCTGTTTCCCGGCACCATTGCCGCCTGGAGTTTTTTAATAATAATTATATTGTCGAAGACCTGGCCTCCACCCAGGGGACGCGCCTCAACGGCGAACCTTTAACGCCGCGTGTTTCGGTGCCGGTGCATCATGGCGATATTTTGCAAGTCGGCGAACTTTCTATGCTTATTGCCATTTTGGAGGAGCCGGAATCGGCAGAGCAACTATCTAATGCCGCCCATCAGGCGGTGAGTAATCTTTTGGGCAAGTTTTTGCAAAGTCCTTCTTCGGATACTACCGCTTATTTAAAAATATTAAATGGTGATGACGAAGGGCTGAAATTTCTTCTTACAGATAAAAATTCCTGGAATATCGGCCGCCTGGAAGATAATGACTTTGTTATCCATGCCAGCTCAATCTCCCGGCAGCATGCCAGAATAACTTTGGATAGCGGCTCATATTATTTGCAAGATTTGGGCTCCACCAGCGGTACCACGGTAAATGGTGCCAATATCACCGGGCCCTATCATTTGGTGCATCTCGACCGCCTGACTTTCGGCGCGGTGAAGGTTATTTTCTTTGATCCCTCACAGGAACTTCTTTCGGCTCTTGAATATGTTGAGCAGGCCAGCGAATCCAGTGAGACTAAAGCCCTTAATATTAAAGAAAATGCCACAGTTCCGCCGCATAATTCACCGGATGCTAAAGATGCTACCAACCCGGCATTTACTGAGCAAACCGCCGAAAATGAAGTCACCAGTCCCGGTACTGAGCCGGAGATTAGTGCTGACGCGGTAGCTAATGCTTTGGCCGAATCCACAGCGCAGGATTTTTCCGCTCAGCCGGAGCAAGAAGAGGCCGAGGAGGCTGAGGAGGGCGAAGAAGACGAAGAAATTGAGGAGGTTCCGCCGGCACCGGTGATTCCTGCGCCGGTTATGAGTGAAGCCACCGTCTCGGCTCGTTCTGTGCGTCATCAGCGCCGTGGTAGTGATAGAGGCGCTACCAAAGGGCATAATAACTTGGCCGGACAGCCGGCGCCGGTAAACGATGAGGATTCCTTGGGTGATGATTCAGAAGTAGATGATGATTTTTCTATAGATGAAGATATTCCTTCTGCTCCGCCGGTGGTTTCCGTTCCTTCCCAAGGGCCGGTAAAGACCAATGTCACCGCGCCAACTATTGTGCGCAAAAAACGGCGGCGCTTGCCGGTTATGCCCATTGCTCTCATGCTTCTCTGCCTGACTGTAATGGTGTGCTGTCTCATCTTTTTTATTCTTAATAATACCTGAAAGCGGAGTTTAAAGAGCGCGTTTTTAACGCTTTTTTCGGCACCAATCTTTAAAGGCACTAGGTCTTCTATTTTTTTTATTGACAAATAATTTTAACCTCTTTATAAAGGCTCTGCTCTTGTGGCGATGTAGCCCAGCTGGTGAGAGCATGCGGCTCATACCCGCAGTGTCGAGGGTTCGATTCCCCCCATCGCCACCATCCGTCGCGGGGTGGAGCAGTCCGGTAGCTCGTCGGGCTCATAACCCGAAGGTCAGAGGTTCAAATCCTCTCCCCGCAACCAACCTTTTTTAAGTTAAATCAGTAAGTTCTGCCGCTTCCCAAAGATCAAATTCTTTTACCGCTGTGCGCCAGATGCGCATGCGATAACGCACTTCGGCATTATAGCTGCTGGTACCGAACGGGCCGATGCTTTTGGCGGCATCGCGGCGAAATTTTAGCTCATTGCTGCAATCGTTTATCAGAACATTGGGCCATTTTTCATGCTCGGCAATGGCCATAAGGCGCAAAGTGAGCTGGCGGCTTTTAATGGGCGAGATATAGCCGTGATGGTAGGCGTAAAGCGGCCCTTCCTCCGGCATACTGTCTAAATTTTGGTTATTAAGATGGAGTTCCGCCAGATTTATCTGCTCCACGCCGGTGGCTAAAATCCGCTCGCGTTTACCCATGAAATAATTAAAGAAATCTGTGTACATGGGCGATTCGATGCAGAGATGGGGAAAGAGCTTTCTGGCTATTTTCATGCGCTCTATTACTGTATCGGAACAGTGGGTGGCGGCCAGGTTAAAGCGCAGTTCATCAAGGCCGGCAGCGGCCAGCTCTTTTAAGGTTTTTTCATCGGCACTTATACCGTTGGTGTAAAGCCACTGATGGTAACCGAGGCTATGGATGTGTTCAATTAAGGGGAGTATCTTTTGCGGCGACATGAGCGGCTCATAATAAACCCAGGCTACGCCGCGTACTTTTTGGCCTTGGAGCTCAAAAAAGAGCTTAATATCTCTGGCCGAAACCATTTGATGTTGCGCGCCGACCTGGAAGCGGTCATTAGCCAAAAAATCATCTTTTACTTTATGATAATAGCAAAAAGGGCAAGCGGCATTGCACTCGGCCGAAGAGCGGATTTGCGTCCATTTGCCGGCCAGGCAGCTGGTGCAGCCGGGCGTGAGCGGCCGTTCTTCCAGGCTCCAAAGGGCTTTATAACCTAAATTATCGCGGTGCAAGTGCGGCAGCTTTTTTTGCTCCTTGCGGATGATATTCATAACGAGGCGCTCTAAAAGGTCTTCTATTTGCTCGGTAAAAAAATCCTCTTCGCGCGAGGTATAACCATCTTTCGCACATTTTTCCTGAATATTATCGAGGACTTTTAACGCCTCCTCGCGGCTTAATTTTAATAAATACATTAGCGCCTCTTAAAGCTATGGCCACAAATAGGGGGCTCATTCTCGTTAAAGCGGATATCTCTTAAAATAAGGTGATTTTCGCTGACTTCATAGCGGCCGCTTAGGTTAAGGTTGGGCTTTGCTGTGCCTTTGGTAATGGTAAAACTGATTTTAGCGGCAAAATCGCTGGCTCCGTCGGCTGCCGGCTCGGCGGTATATGTGCCCTTATAAACCAGTTGGCCATCGGTAAAACTTAAAGCAAAATCGCCGTTTTCGTTAAAGCGCAGCATGGAAATCGGGCGACTTGTTTCTATTTGCTGATAACTTTGGCAGGAGAGGCTTTTTTCTTCCTGCCAGCGCCCTACCAGGCGGCTATCGTCCGGACTGCAGGCGAAAATGGCCAAAGCAGGTAAAAAAGCCACAAATACTCTAAGATAAAACATATAAACTCCGTAGATAATTTGGTGCCCGTTTTCTATTTGCCGCTTTATGGCGGCTAAATAGCCAAGAGCCGGGACAATAATACTAGCAGGCGGCCGCTTTTGGCAAATCATCTTGGAATTTTTTGTACCAGGTTGCGCTATTTGAGGCGCTGGAAGGGGGAAAGAAATGTGCTATACTGTCGTGAGGAGGTAGTGCAATGGTAAGCATTCCCGCATATTATGATGGCAAAACAGTAAAGACCATAGGTGATTTCCCCTTTGTGAAGAATCAGAAACTCATAATTACTGTTTTGGATGCCGCTTTTTCTGAGCATGAATTGCAGCCCAAAGACAAAAAAAACGACGCGTTATACCGTCTCTCATTGCTTGCTGATTTGCAAAAATATCGAGGGCGCCTATCGCCTGATTTCGATGCCGAAAAAGAACTGGCAGAGGCCAGAGAACAAAAATACGAAAAATGAATATCTTAATAGATACGAATGTTTTGCTAGATTTTATTCAGCATAGGGAGCATTTTTCTGCTTCGGAGCAATTACTAACTCTTTGTGCCAAAAGAGAAGTTCATGGTTTCATGGCTGCTCATTCTGTGCCGAATATGTTTTATGTTTTGCGAAAAGACTTTTCTGATGAAGAGCGCCGTGAAATTCTGCTAGCGCTTGTAGAATTAATCCCTGTGGTAAATATAGACCATGAAATGATAGAAGTAGCCTTAAAAAGAAAAAAATTTTCAGATTTTGAAGATTGCTTACAGGTAGAGTGCGCTAAAAAAATCGCGGCCGACTACATAATAACGCGAAATGTAACTGATTATACAGAATCAGAAGTCAAAGCTTTTTTACCTGATGAATTTTTAGATAAAATTGTGAGTGAAAAAAGTCTAAATTAACCGCCTTATTGATGCGTATCCCACTTTAACCGGCGGCTATTTTTTGTTAAAAAGAGTGTGCCTCGTGTTTGGGCACCTAAGTAACTTTGCCGGATAAAGGGCTATTTTAATGAAGATAATCGTAGTGGGTGCCGGCCAGCTCGGCCAGCTTTTAATTAGATTTTTTACTGAAGAAAATCACGATGTTACCATCATAGACACCTCCAAAGAGCTGGTGGAAGAATTAACAGATAAATATGAGATAAACGGGGTTATAGGCAACGGCGCCGCCCCCTCAACGCTGGAAAGAGCCGGTGCTCATGCTGCCCGCCTTTTGGTGGCGGTGAGCGGCAGCGATGAGCTCAATTTGCTCTGTTCGCACCTCGCCAGGAAGCAAGGCGTGCCGCATATAATAGCCCGGGTGCGCTCGCAGGAATTTTTGCCGGAAAGCGAGGCTCTGGCTAAAAATCTGGGCATAAATCTCATAGTTAATCCGGAATATGAAACAGCAGCCTCTATTGTGCGCGAGCTCAAATATCCCTCGCTCTTAAAGGTGGCGCCCTTTGGCGGCGGAGTGGTTAATTTAATTGAACTGGTGGTGGAAGAAGGCTCCAAGCTGATTGATCTCGAACTGAAATATTTAGGCCACCACCTAAAGGCGCGGGTTTTGGTTTCGGCGGCCATCAGAAACGGTGAGGCGCTTATCCCACGCGGCAATTTTAAAATTA
>JAEEML010000138.1 GCA_016283195.1 Deltaproteobacteria bacterium
AAACGCTATGGAAAGACTTTAATAAGTGGTTTCTTTCCGGCACTCTGGATATTTTAAAAGCGGTGCTAAGCATCATGGATAAAGTAGCTAAGATGTTACCACCGAAAGATGATAGCTCTGAAGAAGCTCGTAAGTTCCGCTGGCAACGTGAAGAGTTTTTAACCAAAATAGCCAGGAAGGCCATTAAAGAAAATAATCCGCAACTACTAAGTCTTATTGTAAATAATACAAAATTTGACATAAATGCACTGGATAACCATGGTTATGACTCTGCTGGTCACTTTTTGGAGCGAGCTATTAGGTCTAATGAAACTGAGATAGCCAAAATACTTATTAAAGCCGGTATAAAAACTAATGTATCCTATCTGCGTAATGAACATAGCCCACTTATGTGGGCGGCAAGTCGTGATGAAGCAGAAATAGTTAAAGCGCTCTTAGAAGCCGGCGCCGATCCCGATTATCACCCAGAATTCAATAATGATAAAATAGAAAATGGTGATGTGTATAATAGCCCTACACCACTGATGTTGGCCGCGAGAAACGGTGCCAGCGAATCGGCCAGCCTGCTGATAGAAGCCGGCGCCGATATAAATAAAGAAGATTTATTTGGCGTAACTCCGCTGATGAAGGCTTTGGTGCGCGGCTATACTTCTATAGTTCGCCTCCTCATCAAAGCGGGGGTAAACCCCAACCAGCGCCTTAATGAGTTTGGGGTAACTCCGCTGATGGTGGCCAGCGCTTTTAATTATCAGGATATGGTCAAAATGCTGCTTGAAGAGGGGGCAGATGCCAATATAGCTAATAAATTCGGGAAGAAAGCGCGGGATATTGCCAAAGATGAGGAGATGAAAAAGATACTGAGCGGCGGCAGAGGAAAATAAGACAGCGGGTCGCACATATTTGTCGGCTCCTTCCCTTCACTAAGCATTGGATTATACGCTTTCATAATGTCTTTGTCACCTTCCGGCGGCCCGCTCAACAGTAATTAGTGAAAATAGCGGTCTCCTTTTTCTTAGCTGTTATGCCAGTTTCTTCCCGCTACTAATTCTTGATTTTATTCTTATTCTTTTTTGGGGAAAACCTCCGCTAATTTCGAAGCGCTCAGGTTTTCCCCAAACCCCTTTCCGCCGCACGACAAAGGGACACCCTTGGAACCCGAACGTTCAATGAAAATGGCTTTGTTTATGATATGTTACAAAATTGGTCACTTCTGGTGTGCCTTAAAAGCCAGAGGCCCCACTTGAGATCGGGTATGGATAGCCTGCCTCTGGCTTAGGCGGGGCTGCGCCCCGGCACCCCGCTAGGGCTCAGTTGTCAAATACCATTCGGATCGCGATCCGCCTTACGGCGGAATAGTTTTGGCCGGCGGCCGCTGCGGCTGCGCCGCTGGCTGGCCTCCGGCTTAAGCCTCCTGCTACGCTGGGGGCTGTTCGCCTGGCGCTTCGCGCCTGGCTCACGGAGAGTCCTTGAGGCAACGCACGGAAAAAGCGTAATTCTTGACGTCGATGCCTACACCCGCATAGCCATCACCCAAGATCAGGCGGCAGGCGTCGTGGCTACTGCCCTCGCGCTCCGTGGCCGACCAGAAGTAGGCGTAGTAACCGAAACGGTAGTAATCGCCACCGTAGTAGCGGCCGGCGGGAAGCGCCGAAAAGCCAAAATCATTTTCCGCTTCATTTTTTGCTTCTAGCCAGTGTGGTGATTTGGCTGCCAGAGCTAAAAAGTTATTTTGACTAGTGCGATTAAGTTCCACATATTTTAAAAGTTTTTCAAAATCTGTCATTGTTGGCAAATGCCAACCGGCCGGGCAGACTTTTAAAGCATTTTCCCATGAATACAAGAAGCCATACATTTTGTCGTTTTCATTATCACCATCAGCGGACCAATGGGGTAAACCCTTAAAAGCCATATTTTCGGCCATCCAGGTTTGATTGCCGATTTTTACTGTTCGGTAAACATGGCCATCACGTGTATCGGTAAAAGAGCCGTATTGCTGGGCAAAAGCTGTTGCCGGAGTGACTAATAAAAGAGAAAAAGCAAATAATTTAAAAAGATTGTTCATTGCTGCCTCCTGGGTTTTAGTGTGCATCGAAGTAGCTTAATTTTAAATTTTAGTGATAGTACTTGTTGTTCCGCCTTGTATAGTAATATTCAGATTAGTAAGGTTAATCCATGTTACAAGAACTTTGGATTCGGAGCCCTTCTTGTCGTTATTACTGATAACAACGCCGACTGCCCTGATTTCGGTTGTTTTTTTGGTTTCGCGAAAGTGTTTTAACAAGAGAACATCACCGATTTTAATACTATTGATAGCAGTATCATAATTTGTGAAAGCGCTTTGTTTATAGTCCGTTGTCCAATAGTTTTGTTGAATAAAATCATCAGACATGTCTTGTGTACCATTTTTCCACATATAACCTACCAAATATGCATTAGCCATACTAACCTCCTAGCACCATTCGTGCCCCAAAATTTTTGTACCTCTTGCAAGAGGTAGTCTTATTGTTAACACAATAAGACTAATATAATTGCCAAGCGGCGCCTGGACTAAAATTGGCGCGATCGCCCGCCTGCGGCGGGCGCCAAATTGACCGAGAGGCCGGAGTAGGGTGCAGGGGCAGCCGCCCCGCCTTAGTGAACTCCAGTTGAAAAAAACAGTATAAAAGGTTATATACCGAGCGTTTCTGGTGGTTTTACCAGTTTTGCTTAGTAGAAAAAGCCATCCCAGATTTGACAAAGTGGCAGCAGGAGAGAAAAACACTAAGAAAGAATTCAAGGAAAAAACGCATGAAATTAATATATTCACTCTTATCTGTAACACTTTTGACTGCCTGCACCGTTCCGGCACTCCAAAGTAACAACCAACCGGCGGAGGAAAAAGGAGCCATGACGCCGCCAGACGCCATAAAGCACGACCCGGCTCATCCGCCCATTGATTGCCCCTTGCGCAAACAGGGCATCGACCCCGGCAAATTAAAGCCCTTTGAACAAATGGAAGCCTATATCAACTTTTTGGATCAGGAGAGTCGCAAGGTTTGGCAAAAACCGCAGGAAGTGGTGGCCGCCATGCAGCTAAAAGGCCATGAACGGGTGCTCGATTTGGGGGCCGGCTCCGGCTATTTTTCTTTCCCCATTGCCGAAAAGCTCCCGCTGGGGCGCCTTTTTGCCGCCGATGTAGAGCCGGAAATGGTGCGCCATATTCACCACAAAGTTATGGCGCAAGGCATTAAAAATATTGAAGTATTGCTCATAGACCCCGAAAAGCCCAAGTTGCCGGAAAATATAGATTTGGTTTTTATTTGCGACGTGTTGCACCATGTAAAAAATCCTAAGGACTGGCTAACTGGCATCACGGCACAGCTCCCGATTGGCGCACAAATACACATAATTGAGTTTAAGCCGGGCGACCTGCCAAACGGCCCGCCGGAGAGCGTCAAAATGGCTCCGGAAAAGTTAATAGAAATCGCTCAAAGCTGCGGGCTAAGGCTGGAGAAGCGCCTGGATGAGCTTTTGCCATACCAGAATTACTATGTGTTTAAAAAATAAGATAACATCATGAATTTAAAGAGAAAAAAGATAAAATGCTGAACTCTTTGGTGGTGGCACTTGGCGGGGTGCTTGGAGCCTTGGGGCCTAAAACTCTCGCTATTGGTGCTGATGATAGAAAAGAGTAATTTGAGAAAAACATGAATTTTTTGCACCATTTACTTTTTATGTTTGAAAGCGAATATGAGGCGGCGCTTTTAGATGAACTCACCCGCCTTTATCCTGATGGGCAACATATTGCCCACTTTGGCGGCTGGCTAGATAGCCGTTTTAATGGCGAAATAAGCGGGCTGCCCTGGGCTTTTGCCCGCCAGGTATTAGTGGATCCAATTGATATTAAAGGCTTATCCATCAGCCAGACTGCCCAGGCCATTCATGAGGCGGCCATGGCTAAATTGCCAGATTCTGCCGGCCCGCTAAGAGTGCATATTTTTGGCCCGGAGCAGGAGTCCGGCTCGGTAGCCTCCGCGCGCGGGCGCATTTTAGCCGGCGAGCTGGAAAAATTTTGGGCTAAAAAGCAGCGCCGCCTTTTGCGCGCCTGGCAAAAAGATGAGGAGGCGCCCTGGGCGGAGGATGAGTCTCTTATTCAGGTGGCTCTTTTAGCGCCGGAAAATTGCTGGCTCACAGTGAATACAGCGGCTGAGCGGCAGCAAATCGGCCCAACTCTCTCGCGTTACCCGGCCGGGCTGGTGCAAGTGCCAATTGACCACAAGCCGCCAGCCAGAGCTTACCAAAAACTTCTGGAAGCCCAGCGGCACCTGGGGCGCTATATTACTAAAGGTGAAACCTGCGTTGATTTGGGGGCCGCACCCGGTAGCTGGAGTTACGTGGCTCTGGCCCAGGGCGCCAGGGTGATTGCTCTTGACCGCGCCCGCCTGCGCGATGATTTAATGGACAATAAG
>JAEEML010000139.1 GCA_016283195.1 Deltaproteobacteria bacterium
AATCACCATGGCTTTGGCTTTCACCGCCGTAATCACCGCTTCATGCTGCTGGGCCGCAAGAGTAATTTTCAGCTTTTCCTGCACCTCTTTTAAGGCGGATAACGGCTCTATGGGCCACTTTGGCGGCTTTCCCGCGATAATATTACCCAATAATTCGGCTGCAGTGCACTCCAGCTCATAATAATAGCTGGTATAGAGCGGCGTAGTCGGCAATACTTCGCCGCCCGGCCCCAAATCATTGGCATCGGCACAGAGTTTGCCGCTTTTCAGAGCGAGAGCTATTTGGTCCTGCACCATTTCCGGCGGCATATTTACCATAAAAGAGGCTTTTTCCACCAACTGCTCGCCGGTAAGATAAAGATGCCCCTCATCACCGGCGGCATTTATCACTGCCTGTAAAGCGGCCACAATGCGCCGGGGGTCATTCTCCTCCATGCCCATGGAAAGAGCTATTTTATCGGCCGTGTGAAAGCCGATGCCGCGCACCTCTTCGGCCAAAACATAAGGATTATCGCGAATAATCCCCAAGGCTCTATGGCCAAAACGATGGTCTATTCTTAGCGCCTGGCCAATGCCGATATCATATTCCTGCAAAAAAACTATCAAATCCTGCAAATGGCGCTTTTCATGATAAGATTCAACTATTTGCTCGGCTTTTTTGGCGCCGATTTTGGGCACCTCTTTGAGGCGCTCCGGCTCATTCGCAATGATGCGCAAAGAGTCCGCGCCAAATACTTTTACAATGGCTTTGGCTGTAGCTTTGCCGATACCGCGCAGGAAGCCGGAGCCTAAATAGCCCTCAATGCCCTTTAAAGTGGTGGGGAGCTCCACGCGAAAAGATTCCAGCTTAAATTCTTTGCCCCACTGCACATCATAGGCAAAATAGCCGGTGAGCTCCACCTCTTCACCGGCTTCCACCCCCACCAGGAGGCCGGTCACCACCAATTCGCTTTTTTGGTAATCAAAGACAAAAACGCCCCAATTGGTAAGCTCGTTATAATAGCGCCGCCGGCGCAGCGTGGCTTTTATAGTCTGGAGATTATCAGTCATCCATGCCCTTGCGCTTTAAGAAAGCCTGAACATCGGCTTTTCTGCCCATAAAGTTTTCATAAAGTTCATCAGCCGGCCGGCTACCGCCCTTTTCCAAAATTTCATGGCGCAGACGGCTAGCCACTTCGCGGTTAAAAATGCCCTCTTTTTGAAAGACGGAATAAACATCGGCATCTAAAACCTGGGTCCAAAGGTAGCTATAGTAGCCGGCCGAATAACCACCGGCAAAAACGTGGCGGAAATAAGGTGTGCGATAGCGAATGCCCACTTCCAGCGGCAATTTTTTCTCCTCCACCATTTTGGCTTCAAAAGCCATGGGGTCGCCGCTAAAAGGCTCGGTAATGGTATGCCAGGCCATATCCAGGTAGGCAGCGGCCATGAGCTCGGTAGTGATAAAGCCCTGGTTAAACACACGCGCCGCTTGCAATTTCTCTATTAATTCCGCAGGCATAGGCGAGCCGTCTTTATAATGTTTGGCATATACTTTGAGAAATTCCGGCTCCAAAACCCAGTTTTCCATGAGCTGCGAAGGCATTTCCACAAAATCGCGCGGCACATTGGTGCCAGCCTGGGAACGATATTTAGTATTTGAGAGAATGGCATGAATACCATGGCCCAGCTCGTGGAAGAGCGTCTCCACTTCATCGAGGCTCAAAAGCGCTGGAATATCGCCGCTCGGCGGAGTAAAATTATGCACATTGACAATCACCGGCGGAACGCGCTGGCCATTTACTATTTCCTCGGCCACCACATCGTTCATCCAGGCGCCGCCGCGCTTACTCTCCCTAGGGAAGGAATCCATGGAAAGAATGCCAAGTGTGCTGCCATCGCTGTCTTTTATTTCATAAATAACCACATCGGGGTGATAAATGGGCAAATCATGGCGTCTTTCAAAAGTAATGCCATAAAGGCGCTCGGCCAAAGTTAAGGCACCCTTGCGCACCTCTTCGAGGGCAAAATAGCTGCGCACTTCTTCATCATTAAGGCCCAGCTCACTCTGACGGCGTTTTTCCATATAATAAGACCAATCCCAGGGCTCGGCTTTGCTGCCCTTCATCTCCGTGATTTTAGCCAAATCAGCCTGCGCGGCGGCTAGGGATTTTTCCCATATCGGATCCATCAGGCTGTAAACGCCGGCAGCATTTTTAGCCATATTTTTCGCGAGTACATAATCGGCATGGTGCGGATAGCCCAAAAGCTTAGCCCGCTCAAGGCGCAAATTGGCAATTTCCACCGCCAGAGCCTTATTATCTAATTCATTGTTATTATTGCCTTTATTTATATATGCCTTGTAAAGTGCTTCACGCATTTTGGCACTATCGGCAAAGCGCAACACCGGCTGAATACTGGGGTACTTCAAAGTAAAAGCCCAGCCGCTCTCGCCCTTGGCTTTGGCCGCTTCAGCCGCCTGATCGATGACAAATTGCGGGAGCCCTGAGAGCTCTTTTTCATCTTTTACCAAATAATAATACTTATTTTCCTCAGCCAGCACATTATCGCCAAAAGTTAAAGTGGCACTGGAGAGGCGCCCGTTTATCTCTTTTAAACGGGCCTTTTCGGCTGCCCCGAGCGCTGCACCGCCGCGAATAAAGCCATCGTAATAATCGCTCAGTAACTTGTCATCAGCCGCATCAAGCTTAAGAGCATCTTTTTCTTTATAGAGCTTTTCAAGGCGCTTAAAGAGCGCTTCGTTCATGGAAATCTCATCTTCATGCGCCGAGAGCATGGGCGAAATTTCCTGAGCCAGTTTTTGCAGATCATCATTGGTGTTCATGCTGAGAAGATTATAAAAAATACTGGCCACCCGCTCCAGCTCGCGGCCGCTATTCTCAAGAGCCACGACAGTATTCAAAAATGTCGGCTCTTCCTTATTAGAGGTAATAGCCGCAATTTCTTCTTCATGATGTTTCATGGCCAGAGTAAAGGCCGGTTTATACCAGGAAAGCTGATATTTATCCCATTCGGGAATCATAAACGGTGCCGGGGACGGTTTTAATAACATTTCAAAATCATTCATATTTTTCTCTGCCACTTTCGGTGAATCGGCCGTAACTCCTGTAGTTACACAGCCATTTAAAAGCATTAAAACAGAAAATCCTAAAACTTTGCGCACTTTCATATTACCTCCGGAAGGAAAAGCACAAACATACCATGGCTAGCAAAAACAGCCATGTTTTGCAAGAGGCCGCCGTGAAGAGCCGGAAAGGACCAGAGCTTTTTTATTAAAAAAATCGCTTTATGCCATTGATTTACCATTTTTTTCACTTTATGCTACGGGGCAGTATTGATCGATCTCTCGTCGATCTAAGGAGCTTACCTATGGGAAGTGCATCAGAAATTGATAGTACAGCCGGACAATATCTGGAATTTATGATTCACGGTTTTATGAATGGTCTCATCACTTTACAAGAGCTAGAGGGCATTAACGACCAAGAGATGGAAACAATTTACGCTCTCGGTTACAACTTTTTCACCTATGGCAAATATGAGGCCGCCAAAGACATTTTCACCGGGCTTACCGCCTATGCCCCTTACACCAGCCACTATTGGCGCGCTCTTGGTGCCGTCAATCAGCAAGTTAAAGAATATTCCGACGCCATTGCCGCTTATGATATGGCTGTAGCCAACGATCCCAATGATGTGGTGAGTTATGTCTATAGAGGCGAGTGCAATATCCTCTCTTCCAATGTTGAAGCCGGCAAGGAAGATTTGCACAAAGTGCTTGAAATAGCTCCTAATTTTCCTGAATATCAACCTTGGATGCAGCGCGCTCAATTGCTTTTGCGCCTGCATGGGGAGGGCTGAGGATTATTCAGATGCTGGAGAGGCTAAAAGAATTTAACAGGCTATCTGCCGCCTTTAATCAGGCCCGTTCGCTTCCAACCTTGTCTGATGCCATCTTGGCTTGCTTAAAGCAGATGAACGGTTGCGCCAGAGGCGGTGTTTGGCTGCGCCCTTATCGCAGCAATGAACCGGTGCTCATGGGCAGTTTCGGCTATGACGACGGCAGTTCGCCCATGCCCCAGGTGCACAATGCCTATAATTTGCTCTGTGCGCCTCTTTGTTACCGCGAAAGCATTTTGGGCTTTATTCAAGCCGAAGCACACGACAGCACCTCTTTTGATGAACTAAGCCAGGAACTCTTTGCCACTCTGGCTAATCAAGCTGCCGTAGCTCTAGAAAACGCCCGTCTCTTTGCCGATGTGCAGGAAACTTATGTAGAAACCATCAGCTCTCTGGCTAATGCCCTGGAAGCACGCGATAATTACACCAAAGGCCACTCCGAGCGGGTAACGCAATATAGCATGGCCATTGCCCAAGTTATAAATCTGGAAAGCGAGCGTCTGCAAATTCTAAAACACGCCGCCATGCTTCACGACATTGGCAAAATTGGCATTAAAGATATTATTTTAAATAAAAACGGGCGTTTAACCCAAGACGAACGCGCAACTATCGAGCGCCATTCGGTACTTGGCGATTTGATACTCGGCCCCTGTACTTTTTTGGCCGGCGTGCAAAAAATTGTTCTCCACCACCATGAGCGCTATGACGGCCTCGGCTACCCAGAAGGGCTAAGCGGCGAAAATATTCCTTTGGAAGCGCGCATAATTGCCGTTGCCGATTCCTTTGACGCTATGACTTCCGATCGCCCTTATCGCCAGGCTCTATCTTTGAAACACGCTATTGAGGAATTGCAAAAAGGCGCCGGCACCCAATTTGATCCGGCCTTAGTAGAAGCTTTTCTCTCTTGGCTTAGCACCCACCATCTTCTTACCCACATCGCCGGCAAGGCTTCTGAAGCTGCTTAATTATTCTATAAATTAGCCCGGTTATCGTTTTATTACTTTTTTTTTAAAAAAAAGCTTGACTCTAGGAGCGCTTTTTAATACAACCGCCCTTGCCCTGAGTGCCTGGATAGCTCAGTAGGTAGAGCAGCGGACTGAAAATCCGCGTGTCGATGGTTCAATTCCGTCTCTAGGCACCATATTTAAAATATAAGCCCCGGTTTTCCGGGGTTTTTTTTTACCTTTTTTTCTTGCCGCGGAGCTTCTCATGAGCACCTTAAACCTCTTTGCCGAAGAAATTGATACTACTGCCGAAATAGACCATTTGATCACCACCATATCAGCCGCAATAAATCTGGCTCCCAATAGACTCTTTTTGGCCCCGCATAGCGGCAAAGAGGAAGCTACAGACATCATCTTAGAGGAAATGCCCTACCCGCCTCCGGCCAATGAGGATCTCAAACCAAAGCGCACAATCACTATATGCTACTTTAAAGATAATAACGATGGAACAGTTCTTTTGGCCATAAAACCCGCCCACCTTGCCCTACTTGCCATGCCGGAAAGCGCTGTTTTGGGAAAACGCACCCAATCCTGGCAACTGATTTCTTTTGCAAAAGATGATACCACCCTCTTAACCTACATAAAAAGCTTAATTAAACTGATTATTGATAGCTATGAATCCGCTTCTGCATTTGGCTGTTGCAGCCGCTTTAAAGAGTGTGCGGCCGGCGGTTACTGTATGCACGAAAATATTCTTTATGCCAAAGGCTGCTTTTACGGAAAAAAGTTTAAATCTGGCTGGGAATAATTATTATTTGCCAGAGAGGCAATAGTTACCGAGGCTGGGTGAGGCACCGCAGGTTTCTCCGCAAAGAGCACAATTACGCTCTAATATTTCGCCGTTTTCGCACCAGCGGGCAATACTGCCGGCACATTCACCGCTCCAATTGAGTTCGCCGCATAAGTTTTCACGGCACCGATAATCACCCTGCCCATCGGCCCGGCAAAATTTATTGGCTGCGGCACAATTCTCATATTTTACTTCACCATTCTCACACCATCTGGCAATTGTGCCGTTTAATGTACATTCTCCCTTAGCGGTAAGATCCAAACAACCGGTTATTTTGCCTCCGGCCACATCGCGCCTTTCAATCCAATCCAAGCTGTAATCTACCCGCGCATATTCATCTTCATCAACACAGGACATATCACCGCCGGAAACAGTGCCGACCACACGCAAAATACCATCAGGCATGCGGTAAAGTGCCGGCCCGCCGGAATCGCCGGAACAAACAGAGCTCTCACCTTTACCGTCAACAGTAAAGTAGCCATCTTTAACTTTCACCACTTCTTCTGCGGTCCAAAAGCGCTTGGTATTGTCATCCATACCGCCACTGACAGTAGCGCCGTAACCAACATTTTGCACCTTTTCGCCAAGCAGGAATGAGATATCAAAAAAATTGAGCTCTATGGGTTTAATACCGGGCATTTTGGTTAAATCATCCTTTAAGATAAAAATGGACACATCGTTAACACTGGATTCGTGGGCATCTTCATCCCAGTCAGGATAAGAATAATATTTTACTATTTCAAAAAGTTGCGGGCTATCAGCCATATCCTCGCCAATACCAAAGCTATAATAAGCGGCCGGTTCAGGTTCATCCCAGCCGTATTCGGGAACAACACAATGAGCCGCACTGATAACAACATTTGGGGCCACTAAAGTGGCTGTGCAAATATTGCTCCAGCCGTAATCTTCAAAATAATACATAAGAGCCCCAATGGCTCTCTTTTCCTCTGGAGAAATATCAAACATAGTGGCGTCGGTAGAGCCGTTAACTATATTCAGTTTTCTGGCTTCTTTTACTTTCTGCGCCAAACAGGCTTTAGACAAATCCGGCGCTTCATCAGCTCCATTAGCAGCACCTTTGGCAGATGAGGTATTCCCAGGTAAATCAGATTCTAAATCAGTCCTGGAACAAGCGCCCAATACCATCATCAAAGCAGGCAACATTAAAAACGATAATATCCGCATTTTTTCTCCTGTTCTGCCAAAGGCAAAACCAAAAAACTAAATTAAAGAGTATCACCCATAACAAGATGGAAACAAGATCAAAGAGGCCATTTTTTTCAAGTGCACTTCAAATAAAATTGGTTGATTGATGAATCAGATGAAGGAATTTGGTGCCGAGGGAGGGAATCGAACCCTCACGAGCTTTCGCCCAGAGGATTTTAAGTCCTCTGCGTCTACCGGTTCCGCCACCACGGCACCTAGGGCTTGCTTGCTAGCACCTCTTGCCGGTTTTGTCAAGAGATGAAAGAGGCACATTGTGAAAAATTCTTATTTTGGCCATAAATTTTATATCAATCGCGCAATCTGCTATAAGGTCTTTGGCCGTTTTTATGGCCATGACAGGTAGGAGAATTATTTATGCGGCTTTTAGTCACCGGTGCAGCCGGTTTTATTGGCAGTGAATATGTGCGTCAGGCCGTTAAATTGGGCCATGAGTGCATTGTTATTGACAAACTCACCTATTGCGGCGATGTGGCCCGCATAGCCCAGGAAGTTGATAGCGGCGCGGCCACTTTTTATCAGACTGATATTTGCAACCGCGAATTTGTGGAATATATTTTTAAAAAGCATCAGCCTGAAGCGGTAATGCATCTGGCCGCCGAAAGCCATGTTGACCGCTCCATTATGGATGCTTCACCATTTATTGATTCTAATGTTCGCGGTACCCAGGTGCTCCTGGATACGGCGCTCAAAACCCCATCAATAAAGCGCTTTGTCAATATGGCGACCGACGAAGTATATGGCGATTTGGGAGAAACGGGCTTTTTCACCGAAGAAACGCCGCTCTCCCCTTCCAGCCCTTACTCGGTGAGCAAAGCGGCCGCCGATATGCTGGGCCGGGCTTACTATCGCACTCATGGCTTGCCGGTGGTAACTGTGCGCGCCTCTAACAATTACGGCCCTTGGCAATTTCCAGAAAAATTATTGCCGGTTGTAGTGGTAAAAGCCTTAAATAACGAGAAGATACCGGTTTACGGCCAAGGGCTCAACATTAGAGAATGGCTCAATGTCAGCGATGCGGCTGAGGCCCTTTTGGCCCTCACCTTAAAGGGCAAGCCCGGAGAAGCCTATAATGTCGGCAGCGGCGACGAAAGGCGCAATATTGAGGTGGTAAAAGCCATTTTGGCCATTTTGGGTAAGCCGGAAAGCCTCATCACCTATGTGCAAGACCGCCCCGGGCACGATTTCCGCTATAGTTTAAAAACCGATAAAATCGCCCATGAAATAGGCTGGAAAGCCAGGATAAATTTTGAAAAAGGGCTGGAAGATACCGTGCATTGGTATGTGGATAATATGGCCTGGGTAAACGAAAAGCTGGATTATCTCCGCAATTATTGGCAGAAAGTTTACAAATGATGCGCAAGATAGACCAAAAAAAGCTAGTTTATATTGTAAATCTTTCCAATGAGTTAGCCGGCATATACGATTTGGATATGCTATTGCAAAAGCTGCTGGAAAAGGCCAGAAAATTTGCCTTGGCCGATGCCGGATCCATTTATATTAAGGAAGGCGAATTGCTAAAATTCAGCGCCTCGCAAAATGAAACTATGCAAGCGCGCCTGGGCGATGGCAAAAAACTGCCCTTCACTTCTTTTACCATTCCCATCAATAATTCCAGTATTGTGGGCTATGTGGCCGGCAATGGCAAAATTGTCAACTTGAAAGATGCCTATCGCATCCCGGCCAAGGTGCCTTATAAGCTGAGTAAAAGCTTTGATAAACTCAATAATTATCGCACAAAATCTATGCTCACTATTCCTTGCAAAAACGGCCAGGGCAGTGTCATCGGCGTTTTGCAATTAATCAACGCGCGGGATAAAAAAGGCAATATTATTCCCTTTGATAAAGCCGATTTGGATCTATATGGTCATTTTGCTTACAATGCGGCCATTGCCCTCGAAAGAGCTAAATTATTGCGCACATTTATTTTGCGGACCATCGGTATGTCCGAGCTGCGCGACCCGGCGGAAACCGGCGCCCATGTCAATCGCGTTGGCGCTTATGCGGTGGAAATATACGATACCTGGGCGCAAAAGAAAAAGCTCAGCTCGCAGATTATCGAGCAACAAAAAGATGTTTTGCGTATTGCCGCCATGCTGCATGATGTCGGCAAGGTGGCCATTTCTGATATAATTTTGAAAAAGCCCGGACGCTTTACTCCGGAAGAATATGAGATTATGAAGGCGCATACTTATCTGGGCGCCAAACTCTTTAATGACCCCTCTTCCACTTTTGATATAGCGGCCAGAGATGTTATTTTAAACCACCACGAACGCTGGGATGGCCGGGGTTACCCGGGCTATATAGATGCCGACGGCAAACCGCTGGAAGGTAAAACTCAACCTGACGGCAAGCCAATAGGCAAAAAAGGCGAGGAAATTCCGCTATTTGGCCGCATTGTAGCCATTGCCGATGTCTTTGATGCCTTAAGCAGCCGCCGCGTTTACAAAGACGCCTGGAGCGATGATGATGTTTTAAAGGAAATAAAAGAACAGGCCGGCCACCAATTCGATCCGGAATTGGTTGAAGCCTTTCTTGAATCCTGGGACCAAATAAAATCAATTAGAAAGCAATATCAATAATTGCAATTAGTTAGAGATTATCATGGTAATAAGCGGCCTGGAAAATTTTCTTACTGACAGCTCTTTTCGCCGTGGTTTAAAACGGGTGGCTCTCCTGGTTAATTACACCGCTGTCGATAGCCACCTAAACCATGCCATCCCCCTTATCAAGAAATTAAAAGATATTGAAATTGTGCGGATTTTTAGCCCGGAGCACGGGCTTTGGGGCACAAGTCAGGATATGGATAGCGTGGCCGATTCCCATGACCCACTCTCCGGTTGCCCGGTTTTTAGCCTCTATGGCACAAGCGAGGAATCTTTAGCCCCCTCGCCCGATCTTTTAAAAGATATCGATGCTCTTATTTGCGATATTCAGGATGTGGGCAGCCGCTATTATACCTATGCGGCCTCCATTGTGCTCACTATGAAAGTTTGCGCCCAGGTGGGCCTGCCTTGCCTGGTTTTGGATCGCCCCAATCCCCTTGGCGGCCTTGCTATCGAGGGCAATTATATTGAGCCCGCCCTCACCTCCTTTGTGGGCACCATCAATGTGCCAGAGCGCCACGGGCTAACCATGGGCGAGCTGGCAAATTTCTATAATATCACTAAGTTAAATGGAGCCTGCCGCCTCACCGTTGTGCCCATGATCGGCTATAAGCGCAATATGTGGTTTGACGAATGCGGCCTCCCCTGGATTTATCCCTCACCCAATATGCCCACTTTGGAGGCGGCTATTATCTACCCCGGCGGCTGTCTTTTTGAGGCCACCAATTGCAGCGAAGGTCGGGGCACTACCAAGCCGTTTGAGCTCTTTGGCGCCCCATTTATCGATGCCTTTGCCCTAGCCGATGCTTTAAACAAAATGGACTTAAAAGGCGTTTATTTTCGGGCACATCACTTTATGCCCACTTTTCAAAAACAGGCTATGAAAATCTGCGGCGGTGTGGAAATTCATGTAACCGACAGGCAGATTTTTAAGCCTCTTAAATGTGGCCTGGCTGTTATTTATCAAACCAAAAAGCTCTGGCCGCATGATTTTGCCTGGCGCACAAAAGTTTATGAATTTCGCCAAGATGTGCCGGCTATGGATTTACTTTGCGGCACAAACGCCGTGCGCCTTACCATTGATAGCGGCGCTTCATTTGCCGAAGTATATAACAGTGCTTTGGCGCCAACTGACGAGGCTAATCAACAACATCGAGAGGCCTGGCTTTATAAATAATGCGTACTTTCAAGAAAATAGCCCTCTATGGCGGCGCATTTGACCCCCCTCACCTTGGTCATCAGTTCACTTTGCTTTACCTCATAAGTTGCACCCAGCATGATGAAATATGGCTTCTGCCGGCTTATAATCACCCCTTTGGCAAAAAAATGGTTCCTTTTGATTTGCGCTGCCAAATGTGCGAATTACTCGCCGCCCCGCTTAGCCCTAAAGTGCTGGTCTCGCGTGTGGAAGCCGAGCCGGAGTGCGATGGCCGCACTTACAATACTGTGCGCTATTTACAGGAAAAATACCCCGACTGCCGCTTTTCTTTTGTTTTGGGGGCCGATAATCTGGCCCAAAGCCATAAGTGGTACAAATGGGAAGAGCTCTCAAAACTTACTGATTTTATTATTATAGGTCGCGGAGCTATTCCGCAAATAGATGCCATTACTCTGCCCGATATCAGTAGCACCCTGGTGCGCTCGCTACTCGCCGGAGGTAAGGCACCAAAAACCTTGGTTCCGCAAAATATTTTGCAATTTATCGCCGAAAAGCACCTTTACAGCGAGCCGCAAAAATAAAATCGCGCCGCCAAGCCAGGCAAATAGATATACATAAAAGAAGTTAGGGATAAAAAGAGCCTTAAGCTCAGGATTTTTTAGGCTTCTTACCGTTATTGGCCGGCTTCGGCGGTTTCCTATCGAATAAATAAATTTCCTGCTCCTGCCCATCGCGGCTGATAAGCACTTTCACCCTTTTAGCCGGTCGCTTCTTTTCCCACTTGGCTAAATATTTGGCCGCTTCCAAGAGACCTTCGGTCGGCTTATCATCCAAAGAGATAATAACATCACCGGCCTTTAAACCGGCCTGACCGGCAGGAGATTTTGGAGCCACAGCCAAAACAACCGCCCCATTAACCGTTCCGTGCAGCCAAACCAAAGAAGGCATAAAATGCGTTACCGTTAAACCAAGCGCTTTATAGGCTTTCTTGTCAAAATAATATTCGCCCTTAAAATTGCGCGGATTTAATATGCCATGAACTTTTAAATCGTAATACTCGCTCCGCCGGCCATCTTTATATTCCGCATATTTGGCCCAATAAGTGGCAAAATCATCATATAATTCCGGGAAACGGGCCTCAATCATAGCGCTCACGGCTTGAGCGCGTGCGGTAATAAGCTCCTCGGCAGCGGCTTTGGCCTCCTCCCCTTCCGCCTGCTCTAAAGCCTTCATAGCTTTAGTGCGTGCGTCCAGGGCCGGAAGCGCCACCACCTTTTTAAAGGGCTGATTGACGGCAGCTGCTAAATAATAAGAGACAACATCATCAGTCAAAAGCGCCCGCAACAAAGCAGCCGCTTCACCCAAATTACTATAGCTCCGCAAGGTGCGCGTAAAGTGAAACTCTTTGGGTGAGATGCGCTCAAATGGGGGATCGTCAATCCACACCGGTTTTTCGGGGCTACTCGTTTCCAAAAGTTTCGGCTCACCGGGCTCAATTTTTTCTATATGAGCCAGTGGCAAAATGTCACTCCCGCCATCACCGGTTTTATCCAAAGATGGCGCCGTCTTGTCTTGTTGCGATCCACTAAATCCAGGCAAGGAAATATGCCCATAATAACAGCTACTTCCAACCCAGCCAATAGCTCCTGCCGCCGCCATAGCCAGGCAAAGAGTAAGCTTACCGATTCCTGCGGCATGCTTAGGCTCTCGCTGATAAATAGCTGTATCCTCCGAATAGGTATATAATATTTTCTCCATAGAGTTGCGGACAGCTATCATTGAGTCCGGGCGCTTCGCCGGATCCTTCTCCAGCATTTTAAAGACCAGATTACGCAACTCCGGCGGCATAGCGGCAGCCACTTCATCGCTAAAGGGCGTGGGCGGTTGCAAATTAACAGCCATGAGCTGAGCGGCTGGAGAATTAGCCATAATGGGTAAATTGCCGGAAAGCATCACATAAAACATCACACCGAGGGAATATATATCTGTGTGATAATCAATAGGAATTCCCTGTGCCTGCTCTGGTGACATATAGCTTGGTGTGCCAAAAACAGTGCCCAGCCTTGTCAAAGTGGGCTCTTTGCCATCGTTGGAAACAACCTTGGCAATGCCAAAATCGAGTATTTTGGGCAAAAGGCGGTCATTCACCGGCTGGAGAATAATATTTTCCGGCTTAAGATCGCGGTGCACCACCTTGGCACTATGAGCCACTGCCAAAGCATCGGCCATTTTACTGCCCAGTTCACACACCTCGCGCCAGCCCAGCTTACCGTGAATACGCAGATATTTCTGCAAAGTAAGGCCATCGACAAATTCCATGGCCAAATACATCATATTGTTGCTAGTACAACCAAAATTATAGGTTTGCACAATGCCGGGGTGTTTTAAATTGCTGGCGGCTTTGGCCTCGCGGTAAAAGCGCTGCACCATCTCGGTATTATTCCCCAGTTCCGGAAGCAAAAATTTTACGGCTGCCTGGCGATCCATGGTCACTTGTTGAGCCAAATAAACTGTGCCCATGCCGCCTTCGCCAAGAAGCTTTTCCAGCTTGTATTGGCCTAAAATTGTCTGGCCAATCATGGCTTTGGGGTCAATATTATCTGCCGGAACATCGGCGGCAGCCTCTGGCTTTTCTTCCGCCGGAGCCGATTCTTTTTTCTGATATTGCTCATCGAGCCCGGGAATGGTCCAGCCGGCTTCGTCCGGTTTATAACTTTCATCAGGAGCACGATTTAAAGCGCTGCCTTCGGGATCAACTTTAACAGTATCCTGAGGGACATTCATCGACAGCGTTTCCGATTCTTCATCCAAAACCATGACATTCTCGTTGCCACTCATGGCATCTTCGCTGTCATTAATTACATTTTCACTACCGTCTTCGGGGATTTGAGACATAGCGCCTCCTAAGTTTTAATTTTGTGTGGGGATAAGTAAAGCAAATTCTTTACATCAAATAGCGCGTTCGATTTTGGCATTTTTGCGCAAATTCTCAATATATTCACGCATTTTGCTTTGCATTTCGCGATCTTTTAGCTGCTTGGCAACACCCTCTTTGACTTCATCGAACGGCACCATGCCGGCCGCTTTGTGATCGGTTAATTTGATGATGTGGTAACCAAATTGGGTTTCCACCAAACCGCTAATCTCACCGGGTTTCAGAGCCAAGCAAGCATCTTCAAAGGGTTTTACCATCTGGCCTTTGCCAAAGTAGCCTAAATCACCGCCCTGAGCGGCGCTGGGGCAATTGGAAAACTCTTTGGCCAGAGCGGCAAAGTCACCGCCGGCTTTTACTTTTTTCAAAATATCTTCGGCTTTGGCTTTGGCTTCATCTTTTTTGGCTTTGTCTTCCTGATTGTCGACTTTTACCAAAATATGGCTGGCTTTTAATTGCTCAGGCCTATTGAATTGGTCGGTATGAGCATCATAAAAAGCCTTCACCGCCGCGTCATCTATAGCTACTTTAGCCTCAACTTCGGCTTTGACCAGCTGATCGATGATGTTGCCTTCGGCAATTTGTTTTTTCAAAGTATCCAAATCAAAAGAGGATTCCTTCAAAAAGTTAAGGAACTCTTCCTCAGAGGGGAAACGACCTTTAAGCTCTTGCAATTCTTTATTAACCTGCTCTTCCGAGGCCACAAAATTATGCTTTTTGGCTTCTTGGAATAAAAGCTCGCGCTCAATAAGTTTGCCCAAAAACATCAGGCGCATTTCCTGAACTTTTTCAGCCGGAGCGCCCATTTTTTGCAACCTGTTGGCAATCGGAGCAAATTCTCTGTCTAAATCAGCGGCAGTAAATACTTTGTCGTTAACAACAGCAACTTTCATATTGGGATCCTCTGCTTTCTTGTCTGTAGAAGCGTCAGCCGCTTTAGCCTCTCCCGCAGCCGAGGCCATAGACGGAGCTGCCACCTGGTTTTCCTTATTTTGTGGTGCCTTATCTTTTTGGCATGATGGCAAAAGAGGTAAAGTAAGTAACAATGAGAAAATAGCAACTTTTTTAAACATTTTCGTTTCCTTTCCGCTGGCGGCGTAAATCAACCTAAGCCGCAACAAACGCGGCGCAACCTAGCACACTTTAGCCGGACTGCCAATAGGGTATTCAATTTTGGCTTGACAAAATATCAATCCGCTAGAGTATGGTTGCTATGTTGGTCTATCTGCCGCCGTCTTTACCGGCGAAGAGAGGTTAATTTAGATGCAAGTTCCTGAAAATCTTAAGTATTCCGACAAACATCATTGGTTTCGCGCGGCCGATGGCGCCGTGGGCATTACCGATTATGCGCAAAAAAAGCTGGGCACCATTGTCTATGTCGATTTACCACAAGTCGGCACTACCATTAAACAGGGTGAGTCCTGCGGTTCCATTGAATCAACTAAAGCTAATTCCGATTTATACGCGCCGGTTAGCGGCAAAATTGTTAAAATAAATGAAGAAGTCGTTGATGACCCGGAGCCGATTAACTCTTCTCCTTATGAAAAAGGCTGGCTTTTTGTCATCGAGACCGCCGGCGACGCTGAAGCTACCGCACTTTTAAGCAGCAGCCAATATGCCGCTTTAACCGGCGCATAATTATAACTAGCTTACTGGGAGTTAGCCATGTGGACACACCTGCTTCTCACGGCCATGTTGGCTATACCGCATGGTCAAATAGCTTTTGTATTAAACGATGGTACCCAGAGTGACATATATCTCATCTGGGCCGACGGACGTGGGCTTAAATCGATCACTTCCACCATCAGCGCCGACGAAGCCGCCCCGCGCTGGTCGCCCTCCGGCCGCATCATCGCCTACTCCACTAGCAGCGAAGGTAATTCCGGCATCAACCTTTTTCTTTTGGACAGCAACCGCACCATCAAAGTAAGCAGTGGCAACTCCGCAGATATGTTTCCCTCCTTTTTTCCCAACGGCACCATGCTGACTTTTGAGCGCTGGTCCGGCGGGGAACAAACTTATTCCAACCTCATCACCTCTACTCTATACGGCACCAACCAACAAGTCTTGTTACCGGAGGTCTTTCGCCATAGTTGGTCGCCGGTCAACGGGCAATTAATGTTCATCTCCCCCAAAGGCCTGGTAACCACCAACCGGCGCGGGGAGAAGGAAACGGTGCTTTTGCAACAAAATGTCAATGTTTTACAAGCCGAGTGGTCACCCAACGATTTGCTTATCGCTTTCATTGGGGTAACAAACGGGCAAAGCAACATCTATACCATTTCTTCGAATGGAAAAAACATCAAGAATATCACCCGCTCCAACAATATTGAGGAAGAAATCACCTGGGCTCCTACCGGCGATCGCATAGCTTATGTCACCAGGCCCGATCCCAAAACCATCACCAACGAGCAGGAGATGAAAAAACGGGCCATCCGCATCATTGATTTAAAAACCAGGAAGCGCACCACCTTAACCGACGGCACTTCCGAATGTTATTCACCCACTTGGGCCCCCGATGGCACCGGCCTCGCCTTTGTTTGCTGCTATGTCACTACTTCCTGCCAACTTTATGTAGCCGATGTGGCAGCCAACACTATGCGCGCTATTACCACAGCTGGCGGGCGCATCAGCGACCCCAAGTGGTCACCGGAATTAGTCTTTAAGAATAATTGATGCCCTACCCCAGAGCCACATCGAGCGCCATCATCACACTAAAACCGGCAGCAAAGGCAATAACGCCGATATTGGAATGTTCTCCGGCCGACATTTCGGGAATGAGTTCCTCCACCACCACATAGAGCATAGCGCCGGCAGCAAAAGATAAAAGATAAGGCATAGCCGGCACAACCAGCCCGGCGATGAGAATGGTAAGCCCTCCAAAAAGCGGCTCAACCGCGCCGGAAAGTACACCAAGCACAAATGATTTAGGCTTGCTCTTGCCCTCCGCATAGAGCGGCATGGAAATAATGGCGCCCTCAGGAAAATTTTGGATGGCAATGCCCAGCGCCAGGGCCAGCGCTCCGCCGGTGGTAATATTGGCCGTGCCGTTTAAAAGCCCGGCATAGACAACCCCCACTGCCATGCCCTCAGGAATATTGTGCAAAGTAACAGCCAGCACCATCATGGCCGTTCTGGTGAGCCGACTTTTAGGGCCCTCAACCTGGTCGATGCTGCGGTGCAGGTGAGGAATAATGTGGTCCAGTAAAAGCAAAAATAAAATACCCAGCCAAAAGCCGGTAAAAGCCGGAAGGAAAGCCAGCTGCCCCAAGGGCTCCTCCTGTTCAATGGCCGGCACCAAAAGGCTCCAAATGGAGGCCGCCACCATCACCCCGGCCGCAAAACCGGAAAGCGCCCGTTGCACACTGCGCTTTAAATCTTTCTTTAAACAAAAGACACAGGCCGCACCAAGTGCCGTCCCCAGAAATGGCAATAAAAGCCCGATAGTTACTTCTCTCATCGTTTTATAAATCTCCTGTAAAGCTGCTCAAAAAAGATTTTTTCACAAAGATTATCAGCAGTTTTACAGCACAGGCTTCATGGCCTTTACGCAAAAAGCCACAGTAGAAGCATTATGCAATAGAGCTGCCAGCGATGGCGATATTATACCAAGGAGGCCAAGAAGCATAAATGAAGTATTAACAGCTACGATATTGCGGTTATTATTGTCGATTTTGGCCATAAGACGAGAGCCGAGCAAACGAGTTTTATAAAGGCTCTCAAGGCCATCATCACCGGCAAGAATTATATCTGCCGTTTCTCCGGTGATGTCGGCACAGTTGCCCATGGCAATGCCGGTGTCGGCCACTGCCAGAGCCGGCGCGTCGTTGATGCCGTCGCCAATCATAATCACCTTGTGGCCGTCTTTTTTATGTTGCTCGATAAATTTGAATTTATCTTCCGGCAGCGCCCGGCTTATATAGTGATCTATTCCGGCAAGCGCCGCTGCACTTCTCGCTGCGCCTTCATCATCACCGGTAATCATCACGCATTCTTCAACACCCGCCGCATGCAATTTTCTTATAACCGCCGCCGCATTGGGACGCACCGGATCGTTAATGGCAAAAATGGCTATCAGCTCTTTCTCCTCGGCCAGGTATAAAAGCGATTCGCCTTTATCTAGCGCCTCTTTTTGAATATTTTTCAGCTCCGCCGGCGCCGCCACTTTTTCATCATCAAAAACAAAATGGTAGCTGCCGATAATCAGTTTATGGCCCGCAAGCTGCGTGGCAATGCCATGCGCCACTATATATTCAACTTTGGCATGCTCCTCAGGGTGTAAAATTTCCCGCCTCTTGGCCTCATTAACCACCGCATTAGCCACAGGGTGCGCAAAATGCTCTTCAAGACAAGCGGCAATGGCCAGCACTTCATCTTCACTGCGCCCGCCGAAAGGTATAATGCGGACAAGCTGCGGCGTAGCGGCAGTTAGCGTGCCGGTTTTATCAAAGACAACGGTATCGGCCAGAGAAGCATCTTCCAAAAACTTGCCGCCTTTGACAACAATCCCATTTTCCGCCGCCTCCTTCATGGCGCTTAAAACCGCTATCGGAGAAGCCAGCTTCATGGCGCAGGAATAATCAACCATCAGTGTGGCCATGACTTTAGCTATATCGCCGGTCAAAAGAAATACGCCGAGTGACAGCAAGAAATTATACTTAACCAGCGCATCGGCCAAGCGCTCGGAACGCACCTGCGACGACACTTTGAGCTGCTGGGAATTGTCAATCATGGCCAATATGTTCTGCACTTTTGTTTGACTACCCACCGCCCGCACTTCAACAAAAAGCTCGCCTTCCTGCACAATAGTGCCGGCAAAAACCGAGCTCCCGGCCCATTTTTCCACCGCCAGCGGCTCGCCGGTGATGGAGGCCTGATTGATAAGACCTTCGCCGCGCAAAACCATGCCGTCAACCGGGATCATATTACCGGTGCGCACCGCCACCACATCGCCTTTTTTGATAACGGAAAGCGGCACTGTTTTTTCTAAATTTCCTTCTACTTTCTGCACTTTATCATTTTGCGACAGCAGGCGGCCAGCTAAGTCGGAATATGATTTTTTCCTGGTGAATTCTTCTATCGTATCGCCGATATTTAAGAGGAAATTGATATTTGCAGCGGTTTTGGTGTCGCCGGTAATGAGGGCCATGGAGATGGCTGTGGCATCCAGCACTTCCGATTTAAAGAGCTGGCCGCCGGCCGCCGTTTCCACCCCTTTAAGTATCCTTGAGCCCATGGAATAAACGCTTAGCGCCAAGTGCAGTGGCGGTGGCAGAAGGCGCTTTAAATAGTGCATGGCCGTCATAAGCGCCAAATCAAACAAAAGGCTGTCTTCTTTTTTCGGCTCCTCCACCGCCTCAAGCATTTCCTTATTATTCAGGTATTTGTCCGAAAGCGCCATAAAATAGGCCATGATATGCTTTTCGGAAAGCTTTTTTGTGTCATACAAAATAAGGAATGAACCGGTGGTGTAATTTACGCTCACCGCCGTCATTCCCTCCTGCACTTCCAGCAAGCTACGGGCCAGAGCCGCCTGCCGCCTGGTGATTTTTGCCCGGTCATAACGCACACGGATGCGCCCGGGCAGAGAATGTTTTATGCTAAAATTCATGGCTGGCCCTTTCGATTAGGCCTTTTGGGCCTCGGCATCGCGTTCGGCTTTTACGTCTTCGGCATCTTCTTTAATGTTTTCAAAATACTTTTGGGCATCATCGCGCAGCTGCATACCGCCGGCCACAATGGTGGCACAGCCTTTTTTGAAGGTGGCTGTTTTGACTATAGCGGCCACGGCAAAACCGGCTACCATACCCCAAAGAAATCTTTTTGTGCTCTCGTTCATTTTATCCTCCTTAAAAAATTAGTTAGTGCTAAATCTTATTAGCACGGCTAATTAAATATACCTTTCAGTATTAAATGCAACTAAAAAATTGGGGGGGAGAGAGGGCGAGCTAGGTAGTGATTAAGAAAATTTATCAATAGATTTGCCCTTGTTTAGGTGGGCAATCGCCATTATTATGGGCATGACCAGTGCCCATATTGGCCGGGTAGCGAGGTTGGATGACGCATGGCAGAGCCTAGCAAAAAGGAATTATCAGAAACCGATATTCGCACAATTTATATTACTCCGGCCATCACAAACGCCGGCTGGGTTATGGGCAGTCAGGTTAGAGAAGAAGAATCGTTTACCGCTGGTCGCATTTTTGTTAAGGGCAAGTTGGCAGTACGTGGTCAACGAAAAAGAGCAGACTATGTTCTTTATTATAAACCCAATATGCCTGTGGCTGTCGTAGAAGCTAAGGACAACAACCATTATATAAGTGATGGTATTCAGCAAGCTCTTTCCTATGCCGAAACTTTGGATGTTCCTCTCGCTATTAGCAGTAATGGCGATGGTTTCTTTATTCGCTACCGGGGAAATTCTGGCCCCAAAAATGAAAAGGGGGAGCCCATTGCTGTAGAAGAGCGCGCTTTGGAACACTTTCCAACCCGTGAAGAAATCTGGAATTGTTACAAACGATATAAAGGGCTCGATACACCAGAAACGGAATCTATTGCTACGCAAGATTATTTTTATGACAGCGAGGGCTATAAACCGCGTTATTACCAGCAAATTGCCATCAATCGCACGGTAGAAGCAATTGCCAAAGGACAAAAGCGCATTCTTTTGGTGATGGCAACAGGAACCGGCAAAACTTTTACCGCTTTCCAGATTATTTGGCGCTTATGGAAAAGCGGCTGGACAAAGAATAAGGCGAGTGGCAAGACCCCACGCATTTTATTCCTGGCCGATCGCGAAAACTTAATTACCCAAACCAAACGCGGCGATTTCAAGCATTTTAAAGATAAGATGACTATCGTTCGCCACAAACAGATAGATAAAGCCTTTGAAATATACCTTGCTCTTTATCAGGGGCTTACCAATTATGATGAAGATGCTGATGCTTATAGGGAATTTTCGCCGGATTTTTTCGACTTGGTTGTGGTGGATGAGTGTCATCGTGGCAGCGCCGCCGAAAATAGTGCCTGGCGAAAAATTTTGGATTACTTTAAAAGCGCTACGCATATCGGTATGACTGCAACCCCGAAGGAAACAAAAGAAATCTCTTCAACTGAGTATTTTGGCGATCCTATATATACTTATTCGTTAAAGCAGGGAATCGATGCCGGATTCCTCGCTCCTTACAAAG
>JAEEML010000140.1 GCA_016283195.1 Deltaproteobacteria bacterium
AAAGCTGGCTTTTAACTAATATCACCATCAATTTGCCGATAAGCAAAAACCAGTCTTGTTATAGCGTCCGCGCCGCCGTAACCACCCGCACTTCTTTGGGCTCCGCCGTTAAAATAGCCGCCACCATGGCTTCGGCTGTTGCCATGGTGGTCATAACATCGTCAAAAATAGTCACCACCCGCCCGCGCAGCACTTCCGGTGTAAGGAGCATGAAAGCTCCTTGGGCATTTTTCAGGCGCTCTTCACGAGAAAGGCGCGACTGAGCCCGGCGGTGGCGGCGAGCAACAGCTCTATAATTAACAGCTATAGGCCGCATTTTCGCCGCCTCGGCCAAAATAAGCTCACACTGGTTAAAGCCGCGCATAAAGCGGCGGCGGTGCGATATGGGCACCGGCAGTACAATATCGGCGCCGGTAAGTAAATAGCGCGGGCAATTAGTCTCCATAATAATCGCCGCCAGAGCCCTGGCCGCCGCCATATTTTGCGAAAATTTTAGCGCCCTTATAAGGCGCGTCATTATAGTTATATAAGGGCCGCTACTGGCCGCGAGAACACCGGAAGGCAGCGTCATAAGCGAATCTTCTTCATTAAAAAGCGCTAACTCCTCCAGGCACCTTTCGCAAAGCATAAAGCGGCTTTTATCATTAAGCAAAGAGCGGCAAGAGACGCACAAAGGCGGAAAGAAAAACGAGCTTAGGGAAGCTGTAAGAGAAGATATAGGGGAAATCAATTTAGTCTGCTTGGCGTTTCAAAAAGACAACAAGGCGCTTTAACTCTTCGTTAATACGAATATAATCCGGCTTGCCCACTTCAGAAGCGATGGTTTTTTCCATATCGGCAATACCGCTTTTGTCTTTGAATTTAAAGAGCGACCAAATAGCAGCGCGGCGCACATCTTCGTCTTCATCGGCAGTAGCTTTAACAAGAGCCGGCACAGCGCTCTTATCATTAAGGCGGCCGAGCTCATAAGCGGCTTTATTGCGCACTCTGGCATCGCCATCTGAGAGTTTTTTGAGCCAGCAAGCGCTATCTTTGTTACACTCGCCGGCAGCCACAAGACGCACCCGCTCATTGGCAGTGATACGTTTAACAGCTTCAACCGCCGCGGCATCATTAGAGGAAAAACCGGCGGCAAACTTATCAAGAGCGGCTAAATCTTTGCCTTCACCGAGCTGGGTATAAGCTTTAATAACCACGCGCTTGGCATCGGCAGTGCCGGTATTAGCGGCATCCAGCAAGGCATCTACCACCGATCTATCGCTAATGCTGTTTATAGCCATAGCATAGAATTCACGCGCTGAGGCATCCTGCTCATCACCTACGGCATCCGAAAGCAGCTGAGCCGATTCACTGCCACCAACCTTTTCCAAAGCGATGGTAATACTGCGCTTAATAAGGGGTTTTAACTGGAAGGATTCGTCGCTCATGGCGTCATATTTTTTGTATAAAGCCAAAAGCTTCTTTTCTATGCCTTCCGGGCGCAAATCGCCTAAAACTTCAATGGCTTTAACTTCAATAACTCCGGGCACATAGTTATATTGAGCAGCCATTTTTTGAATTTCTTCGTTTTTGCCGTCCAAAAGGTCGATAAGAGCCGGCACAGCGGCATCACCCACTTGGAAAAGAGCAAAACTGGCATAAGGATACAAACTGCTACCACGCTCGATAAAGAGGGCTTTAATCAAAACAGGAATGGCCGATTTATCACCAATATCACCCAGAGCTTCCACAGCGGTGCGGCGGATATTGGCATTTTCATCTTCCATCGCCACTTTGGAGAGAGCCGGCACAGCGCGGGCATCACCGATATTGCCGAGAGCCCGGCAGGCGGCTTTGCGAATATAAGGATCACCAGCATCAAGAAGAGCGATACCCACATCAACACCCTCTTTGGCTTTTAAAATGCCAAGAGCTTCGATAATTTTTTCATTAGCTCTATTTACGGCTTTGCTTCTTTTATCAGCGCCAGAGCCCACAGCGGTATCCACCATGGCCACCAAATCGGGCACAGCGGAGAGGTCGCCGGCTTCAGCAAGGGCCGAGGCGGCACCCGCCCTATATTTTAGTTGATCTTTAGATGTAAGAATAGCGCGGAGTTCCGGCACAGCTTTTAACTGACCAAGTTTTTGCAGGGCTTCATTTTGCACTTGCGGGTCCTGCTGGCGCGGATCATTTAAGATTTGCAACCAGTAAGCCGGTTTTTGCTGATCGCGTTCTTTACAACCACCAATGGTGAGTAAAGCCAGCGGCAAAACCATTACTTTCATCCAATTTTTTACACTCAAGTTCATATCTTCCCTCCTTAAGTTTGCGGATAGAACAGAACTAGGCCCCATTACTAGCAATTTTCAAAGCGCTCGTCAATGCTGTAAAGCAGCTTTCAATCTCTAACTTTACAAAGAGCGGCCACGGCCTCGGGAATCGGCATCAAAAAGCCGTTCTTTATAAATTGCACCTCGGTCAACATATCGGTACACACTGTGCCGGCGGCATCTATAATACGCTGATCAAGAATAAAGGTAGTCTCGTTAAAGGGCCGATATCCCACCAAAACTTCCAACTTATCACCAATATGACTGGCATTCATATAACGATTTATCTGGCGTTTTATTTTCAGGGGATTATTAGCGAGCCACAAAGATAACCTACTTGAATCTATAGCTTTTTTCAATGATTCAGCAAACGCTCTTTCGCAAAAATTAAAATAAGCCACATGATAAGTAATGCCCTGGGCATCGGTGTTTTCGTAATAAACCCGCACCGGCATTTTAAATGAATAATGCTCACTCTTACCAAAAGGCACCGGCACCAGCATGGGCTCAAAGTGGGGCAAAGTTTCCCGGCTGGCCGGCAACTCCTCAGGGACCGGCACCAGTTCGCGCTCCATATTTAAAAACAGTAGCTCCACAATGGCTTCGGCCAGGAGGTCACCGTTTAAATTTTTCACTTGCTGCAAAAAAGCGGCGCGGTGCGAGGAAGTTTTATGGAGCGAAGAAATAATATTGAGCTCCTCCCCCATGTGGCCGGCAGCTAAAAAACGGGCCGATATTTTATAAACATTTATTATATATTTTGTAAGCCAGCTATCATTTAAGCCCAGAGAAAGGCAAATTTTTTCAATAGCTTCGAAGCGGCCTCTATCCATAAAACGCAGGTAGGCCTGGGGGGTGACTTCACAGTTATGATCGACATCATAACCATAAACCGTCACCGGCAGACAAAAAACTTGCCCAGCTGAGAGCTCGCGCTCCATTATTCAGCCTGCCCAATGGTTTTTAAAACCAATTTGTCGATAGTAAAGAGCAAGCGGCCGCCAGGTTCGCGCACTGCCACATCCATAGTGGCTCCATCGATATCCATTTGATAAAGCTTTAAAATACAAATAGCTTCTTTAGTACTAACCGGCGCATGGCTTTGCATCAGACCAAATTCATAAGGCACAGCCATCACATTTTTAACTTGCATTACCCAAGCTGCCGCCGCTTGTACCGCCATATCGGCCATTACCGGGTCAATCACCATTTCAGAGGGCAGATTGATAAGAGCACGCGCCGATTCGGTTAGCACCATAAGAGCAAGGCAACTATCATTATCAAAAGTAAGCGCCTTGATTCCCCGGAAGATGGGGCCGGTTTTAAGCGATGAAGAGAAGTGACTGTCGAGCAATTGATAGAAGGTCACTTCAGCACTTTGTGCTTCTTTTGCGAGCTGTTTTATCTCTTTTGGGAGCGCTTTTAACTGGCTGGCCGGCGTATTTTCCTCTCTTGGCAGCAATTTGGCGCTGGCATAAGAAAGGTTTAAAAGCGCCTTTTCGGGCAAATTGGGCCGCTCTTTCGGCAACAGCACCAATTCATCACCATTACGCACCACCTCTACGGCAAAGTTTTCCTCGCGCACCCAAAGTGGGCGGCGAATATGAATATTGCCTAAAACAAAGCCAGTTTTTTTAGCTGCTTCGGCAAAAATCTCGGCAATAAAGGTGCCCGGGGCCACCGGTTTTAGCTGCACGCGGTGTTGCTCCAGATAAACGTCCTCGGAGCTCACAAAATTGGCCACGGCATTGCCATCGCCGGGCTGAGCTTCTAAGAGCGCACTCCGCGGACGTGCCGAAGAGGCAAGGGGCAAAATCGGCCGCGTATCGGCAAAAGCCGAAGCGGCATTTAAGGCGGATAGCACCTGCCAATTGCTGCCGGTAACGCCATTCATATAAAGAGCCACACCGGAGGGCACATCAAGCGGCACGAGGCCGGATTCGGCAAAACGTTTGGCCTCGGCAGCGGTCACCATGCCGGTGCCTACCCAGGCTGTCCATTGAATGGAGCGCGCTGCCAAATTGGGATAACGGGCCGCCAGCCATCTTGTAAAGCTATCGAGTAAATCGTTAGAGAGCGCATAATCGGTTTGGCCGGCATTGCCAAAGAGACCGGCAATGGAGCTAAATACCGAAAGTAATTTAAGCTTACCGATATCCAAAGTGGCTATAATATCCAGCATGGGGCTAAGTTTGGTGCGCAGTGTAGCGGTGATTTGCTCATCGCTCAAATCGGCCAAAAGGTGCGATTTTTGGACTCCGGCGCCGTGGACAATACCCTTTATGCCGTACTTAGCATCAATTTCTTTAAGGAAAGCGGTAAATTCTACGGAATCAGTCACATCAATACGCCGATATTCGGCGCTGATACCCAAAGCGGCTGCCCGCTCCAAATTGTTATTTACTTCCCACTCGGTGCGCATAGCAGCCGAACGCCGCTTGGCTTCACCCAGGTTAGCCACCTCTTTGTTGCGCACCAGATTCATTTCAAAATTGCGCAAATAAGTATCTAAATTTTCTTTAGGCGTAGAAAGCCAGCTTTCACCGCGTAAAAGCTTGGTACGACCAGTTAAAACCAGGCGACAACCGGTAGCTTCGGCCAGTGCCAAAACACATTCAAAAACAATGCCGCGCGCGCCGCCGGTAACCACCAAAGTATCATCGCGCTCTAAAATGGGCCGATATTCACGGCTGGCACCAAGCTTTGTAAGCACAGGTTTTACCAGGCCGTATTGGCTATAACCAAGCTCAAAGCTCTTGCTTTCATAAGGCAAGACGCTCTTTAGGGCATCTATCCAGTTATCGCCGCCATCTAAAAGCAGGAAGGAAGAAGTGGTGATTTCGCGGCGCAGACAACGCACAAAGCCGGCCGGGAAAGAGGCCACAAGAGCATCATAAGCTCCTTCGCTACCAAAAGCACCGTCCATGGCGATGGGCACAATAACTCGCCTGGCTTGTTTTTGCAGCTCCGGCGCCAAGGCTTTAAAGACATCATAAATAGTGCTTGTTTCCTTTAAAATGGCTGTAACCAGCTCCTGGCCCTGTCCTTTTTGGCTATAAAGATCGCGATGAGCCGCATAAATGATAGTATCGTGATCTTTAACCATAGCGCCAAGCTGAACAGAACTATTATTTAATAATTCCGCTGTCTTAATAACTGTGGTTTTGATCTTTTGCGCCTCTATTTGCGAGACAAATTTACCAACCCATGGTTTTCTCGTGCTCACAATAATAAGCACTTTACGGCACTTTTGCGGAATTAAATCACCGGGCTCCACCGGCACAGCGGTGCTCACAAAAAGCTGATTAGGACTTTTAAGCAGAGCTTCTTTATGGCGCTCCGGCAAAGTAAAGGGCTCAGCACTTAGCGGTTTTGCTCTATCGGCCAGAGGAGCGACCAGCGGCCTTGCGGCAGCAGAAGCCGGAGCAGTTTCAGCAGCAGCTCCGCGGCCGGCCTTTTCGAGGCCTGCGGCCATGGCCGCTATGGTAGCTTTGCCCTCGGGGCGCACTGTGGGATCCAGCTGGTAATCTTTGACAAGGCCCATCCATATTTCGGCTCTTTGCACGGAATCTATACCAAGATCGGCCTCGAGTTCCAAATTATCTTCCAGCATTTCCAGCGGATAGCCGGTGCTCTCCACTAAGCGCTCTTTGACTAGCGAGGCCCACTCGGCTGCACTCTTAGCACTTGAGGCGCTCTCCGCCGCCGCTATAGTAGTATCTGGGGCGGCGGCGGAAATGGCGGCAGCCGGAGCTATAGCTTGAGCAGCAGCGCTACCAGCCGCAGCTTGTCCGGCGGCGGCGCCGACATTAGCCGCCTGGGTGGCGCCGCCGCGGCCGGCCTTTTCAAGGCCTTCGGCCATGGCCGCTATAGTGGCTTTGCCCTCCGGGCGCACTGTGGGATCCAGCTGATAATCTTTGACGAGACCCATCCATATTTCGGCTCTTTGCACGGAATCTATGCCGAGATCGGCCTCGAGTTCCAAATTATCTTCCAGCATTTCCAGCGGATAGCCGGTGCTCTCCACTAAGCGCTCTTTGACAAGCGTTGCCCACTCGGCTGCACTCTTAGCACTTGAGGCGCCCTCCGCCGCCGCTATAGTAGTATCTGGGGCGGCGGCGGAAGCAGGAGCTAAAGCCACCGGTTTGGCAGCAAAATTATCGGCTCTACTTTCCGGCATAGCTGCCTGACTAATAGCAACTGTATTCTGAGCACTCTGTCCCATAGGCAATGAAGCCCGCGCTGCCGGAGCGGCAGGAGCTTCAAGAGCAGCTAATTCACTAATATTTACAAATTGTTGCAAATAGCGCTGGCGCACTTCTTCCAATAAATGAAGCACCGCCGGTTCGCTGGCCCGCATATATTCCAAAAATTCGCTACTGAACATGCCAGGCAAATTCTTGCGATCGGCCGCCGAAGAGACATGGCCATAAACCATCATAATAGCCAAAGCGCGATTGAATATCTCGCGATCACCCAATTTGGGATGAATAGTGGGGAAAGCTATATGCTCACGGCCTTCCAAAATAGAATCCACCATTTTGCTGAGCGACCAACCGGGGCCAACTTCTATATAATGGTGAGCGCCATTATCATATAACTTATTGATATCACGCACTAAATTAATCGGTGTAACCAGTTGTGAGCCCAAATGGCGAGCCAGTGACTCACTATTCAAATTATCGGGCTCAATAAAGGCACCAGTAACTGTTGACAAAATCGGCACCAGCGGCTTTTCGCAAGGGAGGCGCGCAATATCGGCTTCAAAAGCAGCACGCACCGGCGCCATATAGGGCGAATGGAAAGCGGAAGCAATGGGGAGCAATTTGACATCAGCGCCCATAGCTTCGGCCTCGGGAATAATCTTTTTAATAGCCGCCAGATCACCGGCTACAATAAATCTTGTAGGCGCATTAATATTGGTAAGATATACTTTATCACCGGCTTTAGCCAAAATGGCATCGCGAACTTCCGCTGGGCATATCAGGCTAAGCATACCCAATTCTGGCCCACGTTTAGTAATCTCTTCGGTGGCTTTGATGCGGGCCACAATGGCTTTTAAAGCGGTTTCAAGAGACCAAACACCGGCAAAAGTCAAAGCCGAAATCTCACCAAAACTCTGGCCGATAAGATATCTGGGCTTTACTCCCATGGCCGTAAGCACCTGGGCCATGCCCTGCTCCACGGCAAAGAGCGAAAGCTGAGCGCCCACTAAAGAGCCCAGTTCTTTAACAATTTGCGGGTCATTGGGGTTACCGTAAATATGGGCCAAAAGGTCAAAACCAAATTCGGCCATAGTGAGCTCTTGGACTTCATCCAGCACAGCCCTAAATATTGGATTTTCTTCATAAAGGAAGCGCCCCATACCAATATAATGCGTCCCTTGGCCGGGAAAACAGAAGGTAAGAGGCTCGCGGCTGTCATCATAAAGTGCCGCCATATATACGCCTTGGGCGGCCAGTGGTTTTAAATCGGCACCGGCCATGAGCATGCGGATCACCGTCATAAGTTTACTGCGCAATTCGTCTTGATCTTTAAAGCTGACAGCCAAACGGTGATTGGCCTTTAAACCTTCGGAGACAAAGAGCGGAATGGGTGATTTTTGCATGGCGTGGCCGATAGCCAGCGGCATATCTTCAAGGCGCTCGGAAACAGCCAAAAAGACATTATTACCAGCAATATCATCGGCACGCATAGAGCTGCCCTGACGCTTGGTATAAGCTATAGCCGGAGTAGCGGAAGCAGCCTTTAAAAGAGCCAGTTTTCCGGCACCGGCAGGCGCTGCTGCCTCATTATTTTTAGGAGCCTCTTTTTTGCTCTCGTTTAGAGCTTCCGGAGTGCTGACAATAACTACATATTCCGCACCGCCAAGCCCCAGGCTGGTAACCGCACCGGAAGTCATTTTAGCTGACATATCAGTGGTTTGATTTATCGGCAAAGCTAGTTCTTTAGTGGCGCTTAGCTCCGGGCGCAGCTTTTCCAAATTGCGAATTCCCGGCGCTTTATGATTCTTTAAAGCTAGGACAGTGCTTAAAAGCGAAGTAGCGCCAGAACCGCCGTAAAGATGGCCGACATGCGATTTAACCGCTGTGATATAAACAGGTTCATCGGACTTTTGCGGGCGGAATTTTTGGGCAATAACTTTAGCTTCCACAATATCGGAAACTTTGTTACCACTGCCATGGGTCTCCACTACGCCAATAGTACTTGGATCAACATGGGCCTTTAAAAGGGCTTTATCGGCAGCATAACCAAGAGCAGCCTCGCTGGGAGCCACCAAACTCTTGCCATATACCTCGGAAGCTCCGCCAACATTGCGAATAACAGCCAGAATTTCATCACCATCGCGCTTGGCATCAGCCAGGCGTTTTAAGAGAAAAAAGACGCCGCCTTCACTGATTAAAAAGCCGTCGCCCCGCTCATCATAAGGGCGGGCCACCTCTTTGGCTACAGCCCCCAGAGCGCAAACTCCGCAAGTAAAGCTAAAGCTGGTCTGGCGATTAAGGCCGCCACTCAAAACCATATCAACATCGCCGAACATGAGCTGATACATGGCCGGAACCAAAGCAGCTACGCCCGATGAACAAGCAGTATCTATGGTAAAATTGGGGCCGATGCAGTTGAGCTTATTAGCCACCCGGCCGGCGGTAATATTGGCCATCCAACCAGGAAGGGTATGCTCGGTTACGCGCGGGCTTTCGTCATGCACCTCTTTTTTAGCTACGTTAAGAGCCTTTTCCAAAAGATCGGCGCTGATTTCTCCGGCAGTGGCAGTATGGCTCAAAACATAATTATATTCGTCAGATACCATTGGCCGCTGAATGGTTGGATAATAATCATCATGCATAGAGCCCAGGCAGACAGCCACATTCTTTTGCGCTTTAAATTCCAGCCCTTTCTGCTCAAAGAGGCGATCGGCCAAATCCAGAGCTAAAAACTGGGTGGGTGAAATTTGGTCAAAAGATTTGGGCAGCATCTTATAGCGCAGGCAATCCACCTTGTAATCATCAAGAGTAGCTACCATTTTGGTAGTAATACGCTCATTTTCCGGCCCGGCGTCCACATGCTCGCTCCAGGAGAGCTTTTTGGCATCAATCGGCTTAAAGACATCTTTGCCAGAAGATATATTTTGCCAAAAAGTATCGGGAGTTACCGCTCCTGGCAGGCGCACTGAGGTGCCCACAATAGCCATTTCGCGCGCTACTTCACGGCGGGGCGGCGGCATAGTATAACTTTCGCGCTGCTCTAAAATAGTATGGTAATTAGCTCCGCCAAAACCGCTGCTGGTAACAGCGGCATAGCGGCTGCCATCTTCCTGCGGCTGCCAGGGCAAGAGCTCGGTGGGCACTTTTAGCTTATCACAAGGCCGGGTAACCCGTGGCGTGAGCTCTTTAAAACGCGGCAAATGGGGCACTTTACCATGCTCCATAGCGAGAACCGCTTTAATAAGCCCGGCCACACCAGCCGCTGCTTTAAGGTGACCAATTTGCGCCTTAACGCTACCTAAATAGAGAGGATTACTGGATTTTCTCTTTTCATCGCGGCCATAAGCCATAGAGATGGCATCATATTCATTAGCATCGCCGACAACAGTAGAAGTGGCGTGAGCTTCGATATATTGCACTTGATGCGGCTCAACTTCGGCATGGCGAAGAGCAGCCTTTAAAGCCCGCGCCCGCCCTTCGGCAGAAGGAGCATATATAGCTTGGCCGGAACCATCGCTGGAGGAACCGATGCCGCGAATAACAGCATGAATTTTGTTGCCGTCTCTTAGGGCATCTTCCAGGCGCTTTAAAACCACAATACCGCAGCCTTCACCGATAACAAGGCCGTTGGCCGAGGCGTCAAAGGGGTTGCTCCAGCCATTGGGGCTAAGACCGCCAACTTTAGAAAAGCCAATATAAATCGCCGGGTTAGTGCCAAGATCCGTACCACCGGTAACCGCTATGTTGGCATCGCCGGCCATAAGAGCCTGGCAGGCAATATCCAGAGCCACAAAAGATGAACCGCAAGCGGCATCCACCGTCATATTAAAGCCGTGAATACCAAAAACCTGCGCCACACGGTTAGATACCGATGAAGGCACCGCCCCAACCGCCGCTATGGAAGAGTTCCAAACGTGGCCGTGGCTCTTGATCCCAGCGGTAAAATCATCGAAAAGGCGGTTAATAATATGTTCCGGAACACCGCCGGCTCTAAGTTCACGACTTACTTTATTAAAATAGTGCTGCCGGTCCAAAAAGGCCGTGGCATGAGCAAAGCCGTCAACGCCGCTACTGCCGATAACGGTAACGCCCTCTTTCAGCTCCGGAGAAAAGAAGTCCAGACCGGCATCTCTTAAAGCCTCTTTGGTGGCTTCCAAAGTAATGGGCTGCGCCGGATCCACTTCCTGCATAGCTCTTGGCGGCAAGCGGTATTCCTTATAAGGAAATTCAAAACCGGAAATAAAAGCCCCCATCATGGTGTAAGTTTTACCTTCCGCCTTCTGATCGGGGTTATAATAGTGCCGCATATGCCAAATAGACTCTGGCATTTCCTTTATATATGAATCACCGCTGACTATATTTTCCCAATATTTACGGACATTATTGGCCTCAGGCACAACACAGCCCATACCTATAATGGCGATATCGTAACGCGCCATAGTATTTCCTCTCTATGTGAGATCAAGATGCAGCTTCAGTAAAATAAGGCCGCAAATTACAGCTATCATCTAGTCAATTTAATAAACCATGTCAACAGGCTATTGGTATTGCTGCCATCCCCCGCCACAGCTAAACATATAAGTCCGCCCGGCCAAAGGATATTGCAAGGCGTCAACAGCATCGCGCTTATTTAAAAGATTATCCACCCAAAAGGCGCAGCGCAGGCCAAAGGGGAAGCGGCCATCAAGCCCCAGAGAAAGTAAAATGCGCCCCTCCTCAATAAGATTATTCAGGCGATCCAAAACCATGCGGCTCTGATAATTGCCTCTAGTCCAAGGGGTCAAAATAATGTCCCTGTCTTTGCCAAAGGACCAAACAGTTATATCGTAACCCAATTTAAAGGCCCCTTTGTGTCGCGGATGGCCGGGAAGTTCCAAGCCGCCGTTTAAACCGAAACGAGTAACAGTATAGCTATAACTCGCCGCCCAGGTGAGGTACCACTTTCCGGAAAATTCCGCCTCAAAACCGTAAGCGCGGCTTTTAGGAAAATTCTGCGCCTCAATCAGCGAGGCCGTAACCGGCACAAAAAGGATAATATTTTCCTGAAAGCGATGGAAAGCGGCCAGCTCAGCTCTAAGCTTTTTATGTTTTAAAAAAAGGCCGCCGGAAATTTCCCAGGAGCTCTCTTCTTTTAAATCAGGATTGGGCCTTAGCCCCTCCTGAAAGAGGTAAAGCTCATAAAAAGAGGGGAAACGCACACCGCGTCCTCCTTTAATAAATATTGATATTTCTTCTATTTTTTCTTTATCTTTTACAAATTTCCAGCGCACTCCGCCATCCGGCAAAAATTTTAACAGCTCATTTGTGCCGCCAATGGCCAGAGCCAGGTTAAAAAGTAAACGCTCTCTAAAAAAATTCAGGCGGTCAAAAACAGTCAGATGGTATTCAAAGCGACCGGTTTTTAAATAACTGCCTCCGGCTAAGAGCTGCGTTGTTCCGAACTGGGCATTTAAACCGAGACGCTGTGTTTTATGGGGCGCAAAATCGGCGCCTAAATCCAGCCTGGCGCTTATAAGGCGGTCTAAATTATTCTGCTTTTTGCCAAAAGCCGGATGCTCATCCACAAAATGGAGGCGCTCAAAACTATAATAGCCGTTTACTGTAAAACGGGGGGTATAACGAAGCGCCGGGCGTAAATTCAGATTGGTGCCGATAATATGTTTAAAAGTGCTTTGCCGGGCAGTAAAGCTCTCCAGCTGATTGGGGCCGGGCAGGCCGCGCTTCCCGGCCGTAAGATGAGTAAATGCCTTAAAACGGCTCTGGCCGCGCAGCTTTTGGCCAATAGTCAGAGTGGCTCCCAGCTGACGGCCGTCGTTATTGGTGCGCAGGCGCTTAAGACCGTTATCATCAAGATAAGCAAAATCGCCCTGCCAGCGCCGTGCTCCCAGGCTAATCTGGACCCCGCCGCTTTGCCAAAAAAAGCGCCCGCTACCGCTTAGGGCAACGGTGCCCAAAGAGCCGGCGGTAAGTTCGATATCCACCTTATTTTTTTTGTTTTCTGCGGCAAAAAGGTCGGAGCCGAAAAGTTCTACGCTACCGGCCATGGCTCCGCTGCCGTAAAGCGCTCCCTCCCCGCCGCGCAGCACCATAAATTCACTTAAATCGCCAAATAAAAAGAGGCTCAAATCGGCGCCGCCACCCAGGGCGGAATTGAGCGGCACTCCATTATATAATATAAGTAGCTGCTCCGCCGAAGCTCCCCGCAAAGTCAAAATCTGCCTTTGCCCCGGGCCAAGAGAATTAGCTCCCAGCCCGGCCACCTCTTTTAACTGGGCCATAAAACGCGTTGGCTCCGCACTTTCTACTTTTTCGGCTCTTAGCGAAGTGACGCTGTGACGATAGCTCTCTTCCTCAAGCTCCGCCGGGGCCTCGGCTGTCACCGTGATGGTTTCGCTATAGCTAAAAGGCTCTTCACTGGCCGCATCAGCCGCAGTCTGAGCCAAACCAATTATGTTGATTAAAAGAGGGAAAAGCGCCAGCACTATATTATTAAGCGTGTTCCAGATTGCGATTTAGAGCCTTCATTTGCGCGGTGGTGGCCGTCTCTACTTTGATAGATCTGATAGCCGCATTTAAAGCTTCGCTATCGCCGCTTTCATCGGCCAGCGCCTTTTCCAAACCGAGTTTTAGATCTTTGGCTTCATCGCGGATTAGTTTTAATTGATCGAGGTAGTTAGTCTCTTGTTCTTTTAATTCGGCCATATTCTTTTGGCGATTTTGGACACTAGAGAGGCGGGTTTCCAGCACTGATTTATTACCGCTGCCGCTTGCCAACTCGGCATTAAGCGCCGCTTCTTCTGCGGCTAGTTTGGCTTCATCTTCCTGAGAAAGAGCCTGGCTAATAGTAGCTAAAGCCTTGGATATGGCCGCGCTTTGCTCGCGGAGTTTGCCAATAGCCTCATCTACCTGCTCGCGCCGTTCCGGCATTTTGGCGGCACTGGCGGCCAGAGCTGTAAGAGCGGCGTTTACTTCCTGGCTCAAATCACCGAGCTGACCGAGTTTCTTTTTCACCCCCAGGCCCTGGCCTTTACCGGGGTTGGCATCCAGCTCGGCAATGCGCTTTTTATCCATCATGTCGCTATGATTAAAAGAATAGCGGAGGAATGCCCCCGCACCAACTTCAAGAGCCAGCAGCATAGTGGTAATTATAATCCATATCAAACCAAATCCTATGGTTAATCCCACTATGCCACAGGCACCGATGGTAACCACCAGACCGGCCATCCAGGCCACTTTGGCAAATTTGCGCATTGTCTTACGAGATTCAATAACCTGACGCAAGCGATCCTGTTCTGTTGTTCTTTCAGCCATCATCCGCTCCTTATATATTTATTATGCAATGGTTACTTGCCAATGCTGTCCGCTAAGTAGTAATCACATTGGCTTTTGTCTGCAACCAATTTTTTAAATTTAGCCAAAGTAGAGCCTTAAAAACGGCCGCTTTTTTGACTAAAAAAAGCACTGACCTATATTTTAGGCGATGTTTTTCTTTGGGAGGGGAACCATGAAAACAACTATCGCCGATTTCACCAAAGCCTATAGCCTTATGTATGGACCGACCGGCGAAAGCCCGGCCACGCTTTTAAAACGGCTATCAAGCCAGGATTTAAAGAAAACATTCCGCCACAAAGCCATGGAATGTCACCCGGACAGAGCCAGTATCAACCATGCCGATTCGGCAAAACTTGATAATAATTTCAAGGAGATAAATTGGGCTTACCAAGTTTTAAAAGAGGCTCTTGAAAATAGCTCGGCCCTCTTTGCCGCCCCGGCGCCGCAGCCGGCCGCAGCGGCCACTACTTACGGTGCCCAGGCCGGTTACAGCTATGGCTACGCTTATAATTACGGTTACCCACACAATTATAATTATGCTCATAGCAGCACAGCCCAGGCAGCTTATAACAGTTATTCGCAAGCCAAACCGGCCGATGACCATTTTTGGTGCGGCGCCATGCCCAAACAGCGCCTGCCCTTTGGCCAGTTTTTATATTATAGTGGCAAAATTTCCTGGAATACCCTTTTGGAAGCCCTCGATTGGCAGGAAAATCAGCGCCCCAAATTCGGGCAAATCGCTCTTGAGGGGCAGCTTCTCTCCCCCGGCGCTTTAAGCCGCCTTTTGAGCCATCGCTATCGCGGCGAAAAAATCGGCGATGCGGCCATGCGCCTGGGCTACCTCTCGCCGCGCATGAAAGAGGCCGTTTTAAATATCCAAAAACATCGCCAACCGGCCCTCGGGCAATATTTTTTAGATCGCGGGCTTCTAAGCCAAGAAGAACTGGGCCGCTGCCTTTGGCAGCAGCGTCAGCACAACAACATGGCAGTATAACTTGCTGAATTTTAGGGAAAATAATGAGCGATTTTGTTTGCAAACGTTATAGTGCCGATGAAGCAAAGAGCCTTTTTGCCAGGCAAAAAGCGCGGCGCTGGCAAGTGGCGCAGCGCGGCGCCAAAGAGCGCGTGGCAGTGCTCAAAAAACTCCTAAATGTTATAAAAGAGGAGACTCCGGCTCTTTGCGCAGCCATAAATGCCGATTTTGGCAAACATCCGGACGAAAGCCGCCTCACCGAAGTTCTCGCCACTCAGGAAGAGTTACATTTTACCATAAAACATTTAGCACACTGGATGCGCCCTTTGCATGTGCCAACTCCGCTGGTGCTCTTTGGCAGCAAAAGCCATGTGCAATACGAGCCCAAGGGCAATGTGCTCATCTTTTCGCCTTGGAATTATCCTTTTAATTTGGCCATAAATCCCCTCATCGCCGCTGTTTCCGCCGGCAACTGCGTAATGTTGCGCCCCTCGGAAAAGAGCCAGGAAACAGCTAAAATCATTCAAAAAATAGTTTCCAAAGTCTTTTCGGAAGATGAAGTGGCGGTGGTACTCGGTGACCGGGAAACAGCCGATGCCCTTTTGGAGCTACCCTTTGATCACTTCTTTTTCACCGGCAGCCCCAAAGTTGGACAAAAAGTGATGACGGCGGCGGCCAAGCATTTTGCCTCCGTCACTCTGGAGCTGGGCGGCAAGTCGCCAGTTATTGTGGATAAATCGGCTAATTTAGAGCAGGCGGCCAGGCGCCTCACCTGGGGGAAGTTTATCAATGCCGGGCAAACCTGCGTAGCACCGGATTATCTCTTATTGGACGAAGCGGCAGCCGATAAATTTTTGCCACTTTTAAAGCAGAATATTGCCCGCTCCTATGGCGAAAGCGCCGAAGATCAGCTCAAAAGCCCATCACTTGCCAGCTTAGTTAATGTAGCCAGCGGCGAGCGCCTTTATAAGTTAATAAATGATAGCGTAGCCGCCGGCGCCAGGATTTACTGCGGCGGCGAGTTCACCAGTGATAAGCGCCGCCTAGCGCCTACTATTGTCAGCGGCATTAATCCCAATATGGCACTTATGAGCGAAGAGATCTTTGGGCCCATTCTGCCGGTTATTACTTATAAAGACATTTCCGAGGCTATTAATATTATAGAGAGCCGCCCCAAGCCGCTGGCTTTATATCTCTTTGCCCATGACAAAAACGTGATTAAACGCATTTACAGCGAAACAACTTCCGGCGGCAGTTGCTTAAATAACGCCATTTTGCACCTTGTAAACAGCCACATGCCCTTTGGCGGCGTGGGCATGAGCGGCCTGGGCCACTACCATGGGGAATATGGCTTTAGAAATATGTCACACGAGCGCGCTATTCTTAGCCAGGGCTCTTTCAATGCCATTGATTTTATCGCCCCGCCCTACACCGAGAAAAAATCACGCCTCATTGATTTCATGATGAAAATTTTCTAGGACGTGCCTTTTTTTGACACAATCTGACACAAAGTGACATTTTTTGTCACCCAAAGCACAAATTTGTCATAGTTTGTCACGCAACAACCGGCACCCTCTCCGGCTCAGAGCTCCCACCCATAAACCATCTTTGCCCTAACCCCATCTCTGACCTCAGCCCTCACCCCCTAACCCCCTCTCCATTTTTTTGACCTCACCCCCTAACCCCCTCTCCATTTTTACAAATAGAGAGGGAAAACTTGTTGAAAACATATGGATATCTTACAAACTTCTTACCCTCTCCATCGTCCAGATGGAGAGGGTGGCGCGGCAGCGCCGGGTGAGGTGCGGCGGGGTGAGGGAAGTAAAAAATGGAGAGGGTGGGCGCAGCAGGCGACCGTGTGAAGTGCAGCGGGAGAGGTCCAAGAGTTTAGCCGCAAAATGGGCCCAAAATTTGTCTTGGCACAGTTCTTGCATTATAAAAGGCCGTGCTACACCGGCGGCGCCTTAACAGCCGCGAAAAAGGAGATTAGCATGAAGAAGTTAGCAAAAGGTTTTACTCTCGTCGAACTCATGATCGTTGTCGCCATCATCGGTATTCTTTCCGCCGTGGCTATCCCCAACTTCATGCGGTTCCAAGCCAAGTCCCGCCAATCTGAAGCCAAAACCAACTTGAAGGGCTTCCACACCTCTATGGTGAGCTACTTTGCCGAGAAGAACAAATATCCGACAGCCGATGCCGCCGGTCTCAAAGCGGTTGGTTTCAAGACCGAGGGCAACAACATCTATAGCTACAGCCTGCTTGGTGCTAATGATGTTCCCGATGCTAATGGTGCCAAACCCGCTTGTAGCGGCGGCGCTGCTATGACTGCTGCTAATAGCACAAATGGTACCTTCGTCTCTATCGGTTGCGGCAATGTTGACAATGATGACTTCATCGATGGTTGGTCCATTAACTCTCACGGCTGCCTCGCCAATGGTCTTTTGGCTGTTGATGACCTCGGTTCAAAATGTGTAACAGCTGTTGATACCGAATCTTCTAATGATGTCACCAACGATGCATAATCCTAGTATCTAATGGATACAAAAAAGGGGGGGCTTAGGCCCCC
>JAEEML010000141.1 GCA_016283195.1 Deltaproteobacteria bacterium
CAATTAAAATGTGTGAGCTGCGCCACTTTGGGGATACCGGTACTGCCACCGGTCATTAAATAAACAGCCACATCGTTTTCCGGATCGATCTCCACCTCTGGATAGGCTTTTTTGGTGCGCAAAAGATCGCGAAAGACATAGCTGCCGGGAGCCAGTTCGGCCGAGGGAATTTTCTTTAAAATCTTGCCGATAGTCCTCTTATAAGCAGGCAGAAAATCAGCAATATTTGTCCCTATTTTAATAATATTTTTAATATCATCGGCCACAGGAGCCAAAATTTTGTCGTAAAGGGCATCGAGATAAACAATAGCTTTTGCCGAAGTACTTCTGAGCTGGTGCAAAATTTCCAGCGGCTTATAAGTGGGATTGCAACCGGTGACAATCACACCGATTTTAACGGCAGCATAATACGAAACTACATATTGCAGGCTATTGGGCAAAAGAAGAGCTAAAACATCACCTTTTTTGAGCCCCATATCGGAAAAAGCGGCAGCCAGACGATTGGCATATTCGTTTACTTCACCGTAAGTAAACCATTTATCCAAAAAAGAGACAGCCAGAGCTTTGGGATTTTTAGCTACCATATCCTCTAGCATCTCGCCCAGAGATTTAACAGGAAAATCAATATTTTTAGGCACTTCTACCGGCCAGCCGGCCGATTCCTGAAGCCATGGGCGGTCTTCTGGTACTTTAAAACTTGTATTAACTTTCATGCTTACTTGCTCCTCCACTGAATCTTACGGGGGAAGATTCAAAAGCGCTGCCAGCATAATTCAAATGTTACCGCTTGCCAAGAGTTTCTAATTTGCTATGATGCGCTCACCTTATTAACTACCATAAGGAGGATAAGATGGTAGCAGTTTTTGGTTTTAAAGGTCATCGCCCGTCAAATGAACTAGTCGCCAAGGTTTCCTGCCCGCCCTATGATGTTATTTCATCAAAAGAAGCGCGGGAGTATGCCGCCGGTAATCCCTATTCGTTTTTGCATGTTTCCAAGGCCGAGATAGACTTAGACCCGGCTACGCCGCAATATGATGAATCCATTTACCAAACTGCCGCCAAGAACATGAAAAAGATGCTGGACGATAAAATTTTTGTCCAGGACAAAGAGCGTTCTATTTATATTTACAAAGAAATCATGGGAGAGCAGGAGCAAGTGGGCCTCATGGTTTGCGCCTCTGTTGATGACTACGACAGCGGGCACATCAAAAAACATGAACTCACAAGAAAAGATAAAGAAGACGACCGCGCCAAACACATGGATATGATCTCCTGCCATGCCGGCCAGGTATTTTTAACTTATAGGGCCAAGCCGGAAATCGACGCCCTCGTTGCCGAAAAAATGGCGCGCCCGGCCGATACCGATATGGTGGCCGACGGCGTGCGCCACCTCATTTGGGCGATTACCGACCAAGCCTGGATTGATAAAATTATTGAGCTCTTTAAAGAGGTGCCCGATCTCTACATTGCCGACGGTCACCACCGCGCCGCTTCCTCCTCAAGAACGCGCAAAGTGCGCCGGGAGCGTAACCCGAATCACACCGGTAACGAAGAATATAACCGGGTGATGGCGGTGCTCTTCCCCAGCAATCAGCTAAAGATTATGGCTTATAACCGCCTTATTTTAAACACTAACGGCCTTTCTGAAGCGGATATTTTAGCTAAACTTAGCGAAAAATTCACCATCAGCGAAACCACGGAAGAAGCCCCCAAAGCAGCCCATGAGCTGGATATTTACATGGGCGGCAAATGGTACAATTTAAAGGCTAAAGAGGGCATTTTTGATAAAAATGACCCCATCGACCGCCTGGATGTACAAATTGTGCAAAAGAATATTCTGGATGCCATCTTTGATATTAAAGACCCGCGCACCGATAACCGCATTGAGTTTGTTGGCGGCATTCGCGGCACAAAATACTTAAAAGATCAAGTAGATAGCGGCCACGCCAAGTTGGCTATTTCCATGTATCCCACTTCTATAGACGACCTGCTCTCGGTGGCCGACGCCGGGGCCATCATGCCGCCCAAATCCACCTGGTTTGAGCCGAAACTGCGCTCCGGCCTGGTTATTCACACTTTTTAACATAGTGTAATTATTTATCATTTGGAGAAATCCATGGCCTTTGACACTCACTCGCTTGTGCAAAGTCTTTTAAATAAAAATAAAGCTCCGGCCCCGGCGCCGGCTGCCCAGGAAGCGCCCAAGGCACCTGAGTCACCAATAACGCCGGCTCCGGTAGCAGAGCCAGCAATAGAAGCTGCTGAGCCGGCGGCCGGCGGCGCTGCTGCCGCTGAAGACCCAGCTGCCACTGAAGGCAGCGCCGCCGAGGCAGATTCAGCCACAGATGGCGAGGAATTGCCCCTTTTGCCACCCGAGCTCATGGAAAAAGTAGCTAAAGCCGGCGAGCTGATGGACGGCTCCTTCCTGCCGGCCCCCAAGGGCAACAAAGATGAGCTAAGCGAAGAGCAAAAGAGCGAAGTGGCCGATTTAATCCAGGCCTATTTTGCAGCCGACGACCCAGAACTGCGCGATAATATTATTATTTTGCTCTCTGCCAGCCCGGCGGAAGATGCCGAAGAGTTTTTCCTGACCGCCCTCGAAGAAGACCCTGACCCCTTTGTGCACAGTGCAGCGGCCGAAGCACTCTATCGCCGCGGCCGGCAGGAAGGAGCGGCGGCTCTCTATGAAGCTCTGGAGAATCCGGAAGTTATCGAGCAGATGAACCATGCCATCACTGTTTTAGCCAAAAGCGAAGGCATGAAGCTGGCGCCCAAATTGATAAATATTTGGAATGATGCCGGCCACAGCAGCGAGGAGCACATTGAGGCACTTCTTGGCCTGGAACAAATCATGGGGCGCGGGCTGGAATCTATGCTCATCTCTTTTATCGAGGGCATTAAAGGCAGCGCCGATATGCCGGAAGATGAATTTTTAGAAGTGCTTAATGTGCTGGAGCGCCTGGACTCCGCCAAAGCTGCACCAACCTTGGAAAATCTCAAAAAGCGCCTCCTCGCCAGCGTAGCTGACAAAGACGACATTTTGCCACTAATTGAAGAAATAGATGGCACCATCGGGCTTCTAAGCTAAATCATCACCCATAGCCACTTTGACCTCACTCCCCGGCTAAGCTGACCTCTCCCCCTAACTTGCTGAATTGTTTTGGAAATCGCCCCTCTGCCTGCGGCGCCCTCACCCCACAAGTCGTGGAAATTTGGCAGCGCACCCTCTCCATTTTTACAAATAGAGAGGGCTCATCTATTTGAATTTAGGCGAATTATTCAATAATATCATCTAATTGCAGGTGGTAAGGTCAGAGCGGGCGACCTAGTGAGACCCCGCTAAATAATCTAAAATCTCTTCCACCAGCTCTTTGGGGCTTTTGCCCAGTGTATCAAGCACTAATTCCGGGGCGAGCGGCTCCTCATACGGCGCAGAAACGCCTGTAAATTCAGCAATTTCTCCGGAAATGCCCTTTTTATAAAGCCCTTTGGGGTCGCGCTTTTGACATTCATGGAGCGGCGTATTCACATAAGCTTCGATAAAGCGCTCCGGCCCAATTATGCGCCTAGCCAGCTCGCGCCCGGCTCTCATGGGCGAAATAAGGGCACAAATAGCCAGCACTCCAGCCGAATTGAGTAGGCGCGCCACCTCAGCCACGCGGCGGATATTCTCCAGCCGATCCGCCTCGCTAAAGCCAAGACCTGCCGAAATGCCCTTTCTTATTACATCGCCGTCCAGCACTGTGGCGGCCAGCTGATATTCACTTAAAATTTCCATAAGAGCCGCCGCTATAGTGGATTTTCCCGCCCCGCTCAGGCCGGTGAGCCAAATAGTTTTAGCCTTTTGGAGCGTTTTAGCACCGGTGGCAAAGCGGCGCTCGCCACTTTCTGCCGGCGCTGCGGCTAATTTTTCAGCCCCATCTTCGGCCATTCCCGCTGTATTACGAGCCAAAACCATACAAGCGGCCACTGTGGCATTAGTATCTGGATCAATCAGAATAAGGTGGCCGGTGACTCTATTTTGTTCATAAGAATCCACAGGCAGCGGCTTATAGAGAGTAAGGCCGAGGCGCCCAATATCATTTAAATTTAAAGCTGAAGTCGCCCGGCGATGCAGCGTATCAGGGTCAATATTATAATATATTTTATCTACTCGGCCACGCACCTCGGCACTCAAATGGCGCACATAGTAGCTCTTGGTAAGTTCCAGCGGCTTTTCGCCAAGCCAAACCACCATAAGATCAAGTTTTTCTAATAATTGCGGCTGATTATCCGGGCGCACCAGCATAGCACCGCGCCCCACATCGAGCTCATCATTAAGCTCAATAGCCACATTTTGCGGAGCAAAAGCATAAGCTGGCCGTTCATTATAAGTAGTTATAGATTTTATACTGCTCTTTTGCTTTGAAGGCAGAGCCAGTACCTCATCACCAACACGCAAAACGCCGGAAAGCACCCGCCCGGCATAACCGCGAAAATCGGGAGCACAGCGCAAAGTGAGCTCAATATCAAAACGCATATCGCGCAGATTTCTATCGGCCTCAATATAAACATTTTCTAAATAATTTAGGACAGATTGCCCGCGATACCAAGGCATATTGTCACTTTTAACCGCCACATTATCACCCTTTAGGGCACTAATGGGGATAAAAGTCACATCAGCAAAATTAAGGCGCAGAGCAAAATTATTAAACTCTTCTTTCAGCTCGTTAAAGCGCTCCTCGCTGTAATTCACCAAATCCATTTTGTTGATGGCCAAAAGCAAATGGCGAATTTCCAGAAGAGAAGCAATAAAAGCATGGCGCCTGGTTTGGGTGGTAAGGCCGTTTTGGGCATCCAGCAACAAAAGAGCCACCTGCGCGGTGCTGGCTCCCGTCACCATATTACGCGTGTATTCCACATGGCCCGGCGCATCGGCTATAATAAAGCGCCGTTTTTTAGTCATAAAATGACGATAGGCCACATCAATGGTAATGCCCTGCTCGCGCTCGGCTTTAAGGCCATCGGTGACCATAGCCAGGTCGATACCTTCCTTGTTAAGAGCGCCCTTTTTACTGAGAGCCTCCAACTGATCAAGATAAATCGAGCCGGTATCATACAAAAGCCGACCAATAAGTGTAGATTTGCCGTCATCAACACTGCCGGTAGTTACGAGGCGCAGTAAATCCATCTTACTCACTAGCCGCAGCCTCCGCTTTTTTTATTAGAAAGGTATTTATTTAGTCTTGACGGTTAAATCCGCAGGAAAAAAGGGGTTATTCGCAATCTTCAGAGAAGCAAGCGCAGTACTGATCTTCGTCATCATCCGTCCAATCGCTATCTTCGCTATCTGCTTTTTCCCAAATAGCGAAGCAATCCACATAAGTAGCATAAGTAGTGGAAATATTAAGGCTATCAATGGAAATTGGCGCATTGGCTGAGGTATATTCGCAAGTTTCTTCATCGCATTCATAGCCTTTAAAAGTAACATTTTTAAGCTCAGCAGCAAAATTCTTGTTTTGGGCTTTGCTGATAGAAATCTTGCCGCCGTTGCTCAAATACTGCTCACCCTTGTTCTTGCTTTGAAATTTGTCGTAAAGCACATAATCATCGTCATTGGCATCATTGAGGAAGGTTACATCGCCGCTAAGATTCGGTTCGCAAACATAAATACTCAACATACTATATGGATAGCTCTCAACTTCGCCGTTTTTTACACCTACATCAAGATATAGGGCATCAAGACAGTATTCATCAGGAGCTTCGGCACCAACATAAGCCAAAATATAAGCATCGGAATATTTTATTTTAAAAACATCATTGCTGGTAGATGGTGTGGCATCAGTATTCTGCGACTGATTGCCATTATCATCGTCACCGGTATTGGTGTTAGTATTGGTATTGGTATTAGTGCCGGTATTGGTATTAGTGCCGGAACTGGGTTTGCTTTTTCCGCTGGTGCCGTTATTATCACCATCAACAGTACAAGCCGCTAGGGAGAAGCATAGTGAGATGGTAGCTAACATTCCATATTTACAGAGTTTTTTCATGGCATTTTCTCCTCTTTCTGTTGGCACAGTGCCAACTTTTTTTTAATACTACACCTGCAAGCTAATAACAACAGGCAAATTATTTTTGCACATTTACCGCCATTTGCAAAGCCGAAGCACAGGCATAGGCATCAAGAGCATCGGTTACCGCATCGCAATTGCGCACATATACTTCTTCTTTGGTATTAGCCACAATATTCAGGTGCTTAATCTTTATTTCGCTCCCGCCTTCCACAAATGGCGCGGCAATAGGTTTGGTATGAAATTCGTCTCTGGCACTATATTTATATTCAAATTCTTTTAATACCAGGTTGTTAGCCACAGCACACAGCTGACCGTCACTAAACTCATTAATGGTTATCGTGCCGCTCACGGCCATGTGCTGCTTACCATAGCCGGTAGCGCTCATGCCGGTAGCCACCACCAGGCATTTGGTGCAGGTCATATTATTGCGCTCAGCCTCAGTGTCACCCAAAGTAATGGTACCTAAAGTAAAGGGATAAGAGGAACCGTAATAAGTGTCCATCCAAAAATCCAGGCCGTTATAATGAGCATCGGCAGGCACTGCATAGCCTTCTTCATCGAGGCTGAATGTGGTGTCGTAACCTTTTATTCCCCAATAAGCCGCTTTATTAGCCGCACTATCGTAATATTCGGCCTGCACAGTTTTTATGGAAAACGGCGCATCATCGGGCTCTACACCGCACTGCGCCCGCCCTTTGTCAACCTGCGTTTCGGAATTGGCGGGCTCTTGCTGCCCCTCAGGCTTACCGCAAGAAGTCAAAAACAGTACCAAGCTAAAACAAACTAAGGAAGATATTTTAAACATTTTTTTCTCCATCACTGCGGCCGAAAAAAAGCGGCCAAGATTTTTTCATTCTAGCCACTTTTTTACTTCTTGGCCAATGCTTTTAACTCTTAAGCCGGCTGAGCGAAAAATTTGCCAACTTTCCACCCAAGGGCCCATAATCCACCAGCCGTGACGGCCGGAGGGTTAATATGAAAGTTTTTAAATTAATAATTACTCTTGCTCTTCTTGCAGGGCTTATTTATCTTGCCGGTACCACTGAGTTTAAAGGTAAAACAGTGGCAAAGCATATCTCGGACTATTGGCATGGCAGCCCGGTGGAAAAAACGGTAAATAAAGCCGGCAAAGAGATAAAAGACGATTTGGATAAACGGGTGGAAGCGGTAAAGCCCAAAAAGGTTAAAATTAATGAAAAAGCTGGCGAAATTGAGGATTACACCGAGGAAGAGCAAAAGCTCATTACCGACGCAATCAAAAAGCATCTCAAATAAATCCGTAAAATTAAATGCCATGCGCCATGGAGCTATGCCATGTTGCAGGTAAAAGATCTCTCTCTCTCTTTTGGTGAAAGAGCCATCATTAAAAATGCCTCGCTCACTATCGGCCCCAGTGATCGCCTGGGCCTCGTAGGCCCTAACGGCTGCGGCAAAACCACCTTTTTGCGCCTCATTTCCCAAACAGTTGAGCGCGACGACGGCACCATTATTATCTCTAAAGAGAGTACCATCGGCTATTTGCCGCAAGACGGCCTCTCTTTTGCCGATGGTCAATTAAAAGAGTGTGTAAAAAGCGTCCGAAGCGATCTGGTGGAACTATCAGCCACTATTGAAGATTTATTAAAAAAGCTGGAAAGTGGCAGTCACAGCAATGCCGAGCCCCTAAGCGAGCGTCTTTTGGAAGCCAAAGAGCGCTTTAACCTCCTTGGCGGCCACAAGTGGGACGGCGAAGCGGCGCGGATTTTGCGCGGTCTCGGTTTTTCGCCAAGCGATTTCAACCGCCCCTGCCGCGAGTTTTCCGGCGGCTGGCAGATGCGTATTGC